>DATGQJ010000306.1:0-4539 GCA_035304265.1 Oceanobacillus sp. | reverse complement strand
TTGAACGTTGTGCGGGCGGCAACCGTCGGCACGCATCCCGAATTCGTCAGCATGATTCGTGAGTTGATAGTCGAGCGTATGACCCAAAAACCCTTTCTCGGAACCTATGGTGCAAGTCACGATGTTTGCGCCACCAACTGCTGCCTTCCCGCCGCACCACGCCCGGAAGTTAGCGCTGCAAAGGTCGGGCTATCGTGACACTTGTGCTGGTTGGCTTGAATTACCGAACCACGCCGCTTGAACTGCGCGAGCGCCTCTATTTGTCGGAAGCGGATCGACTCCACGCATTGAAGGCGCTTCACGGGGCAGTCTTAGACGAAGTGGTGGTGGTTTCCACCTGCAACCGTCTGGAAATCTATGGCGTAGCATCCGACGCGGAGAGGGCGGTTGCAGGCATCACCGCATGTCTCGCTGAACGCGCCGCGATCCCCACAGCGCAGTTGCACATCCAAACCCTGCTTGACCGGGACGCTGCTCATCACGTGATGCGCGTTGCCGCCGGGTTGGAGTCGCTGGCATTGGGCGAAACCGAAATTCTGGGGCAGATCGCCGACGCGCTCAAAGGGGCACAGCAGGCGGAAACCACCGGCGCGGTGTTGTCGCGTCTGTTCCACGACGCTATCCACGCCGGAAAACGCGCCCGAACCGAAACCTCGATCAGCCAGCACACGCTTTCGATCAGTCATGCCGCCGTCTTGCTGGCAAAGCAGGAAATCTCCGACTTGAGCAGCGCAAACGTGCTGGTGGTCGGCGCGGGGCGAATGGCGGAACTGATGCTGCGGGCGTTGAAAGCGCATAACGTTTCCGCCATCCGCGTGATCAACCGAACCTTGAGCCGTGCCCAAGTGCTGGCAGATCGCGTCGGCGTTGAAGCGCTGGAATGGCAGCAGTTGAAAACCGCTTTGCGCGACGCGGACGTGGTTTTTACCGCCACCAGCGCACCACAACCAATCATCAGCGCCGCCGATGTTGATCACTCGTCGCTGGTTTTGCTCGATATTTCGGTGCCACGCAACGTCAATCCCGACGTGCGCCGCCTTCAAAACGTGCGCCTCTACCATCTGGACGATCTACAGGCGGTGGTGGAGACGCACCGCAGCAAACGCCAGTCCGAAGTCGCGCAGGTGGAAGCGATTATCGCTGAAGAACTGGAGCGCTATCTGCAATGGCTCAACAGCCGGAATGCGGTATCTACCATCGTCGCGCTTCGCAAGAAAGCCGAGCAGTTGGCAGAAGAAGAACTGATCCGTGCCTTCAATCGCTTGCCCGATCTCAGCGACCATGAGCGTGAAGTCGTCGCGCAGATGACCCATCGCATTGTCAACAAGCTGCTTCACGCCCCGACCACCGCGCTCCGGGAACGCGCGGCGAACGGCGATCACTTCAAATATCTCCACGCCGCCCGCCAATTATTCGATCTGGAAATTGATGGAACGTGATTGTGGGTGGGTTATCTACAAAGGGTGACGAATATGACGGAGATTGTAGGGACAAGATAATGCTGTTTTCCAATTAAAGACGGAGAATGTAGGGACACGCAACTGCGTGTCCGTTCCCGTCAATCACGCGGCGGACACGACGGTGTCGTGTCCCTACGATCTCCGTTCTTATTTAGAAAATTGCATTATCTTGTCCGCCCTCTAAAATCGGACGGACAGGATATATCCTGTCCCTACATTCCCCGTATTGAATAGGTAAACCGCATTGCCGTCCGGAAATCTAGGTGCGCCCCGACAATGATCTTTAGGCAGGAACAATAATCTATGCTGCTAACGAAATCAGAAAAACAACAGGGCGAGATGATCGCGCCCACGCCGACAGTCCGTCCCCGCCGCTTGCGCTTGAATCCCAACATGCGCCGGATGGTGCAGGAAACCCGCCTCGACCCGTCCGACTTCATCTATCCGCTGTTCATCCGGCATGGCAGCGACATTCAGCAGCCGATTCAGTCGATGCCCGGTCAGTTTCAGTGGTCGGTGGATCGCCTGAACGACGAGATTGCCAGCATCGTCGAGTTGGGCATTCCGGCGGTGATCCTGTTTGGCATCCCCGAAACCAAAGACGCCTGCGGCAGCGACAACTATAACCCCGACGGCGTTATCCCGCAGGCGATACGGGCGATTAAAGCGATTGCGCCCGATCTGGTTGTGATTTCGGATATGTGCTTCTGCGAATACACCGATCACGGACACTGCGGCATCATCAATACGCCCGAAAGCGAATACTACACGCCGCATCTGCCGCACGGCTACCTGCTGAACGACCCAACGCTCGAACTGCTGGCGAAAGCATCCGTCGTCCATGCCGAAGCGGGCGCAGACGTGATCGCGCCGTCGGGTATGATCGACGGCATGGTGGGCGTGATTCGCCGTGCGCTGGATGAGAACCACCTCAACCACGTCTCGATCATGAGCTACGCCGCCAAATATGCCAGTGGGTTCTATGGTCCTTTCCGCGAAGCCGCCGAAAGCCCGCCGCAGTTTGGAGATCGCAGCCAATACCAGATGGACCCGACGAACGTGCGTGAAGCGTTGAAAGAAGTGGCGCTCGACGTGGAAGAAGGCGCGGATGTCCTCATGGTTAAGCCCGCGCTTCCGTATCTGGACGTGTTGAAGGAAGTGCGCCAGACCTTCAATCTCCCCACCGCCGCCTATCAGGTCAGTGGGGAATACGCCATGCTCCATGCCGCAGCCGCGAACGGTTGGCTGGATTTGAAACGCTGCGCAATCGAAAGCCTGATCAGTATTAAACGCGCAGGCGCGGACATGATCATCACCTACTTTGCCAAAGACGCGGCGCGGTGGTTACGGGAGAGCCGTTAATGGTAACGCAACCTGTAGTAGCCCTGAACAGCCGTTTTCTGAAGGCATGTCGCCGCGAAAAAGCCGACGCCACCCCCATATGGCTGATGCGGCAGGCAGGGCGCTACATGCCGGAATACCGCCAGCTTCGAGAGCGATATTCGATACTTGAGATGATTAAAACGCCCGAACTTGCCGCGCAGGTGACGATGCAGCCGGTCAACGCTTTTGAGGTGGACGCCGCCATCATCTTTGCCGACATTCTCCCGCCGCTGGAAGGCATGGGCTTGGAGTTGGATTTCGTCAAGAGTGAGGGACCCGTCATCTATAACCCGATACGCACCGCCGAAGACGTGGAAAAGCTGCGCGTTGTCCCGCCCGAAGAAAGCCTGTGGTTCACGTTGGAAGCGATTCGGCTGGCACGGGCGGAGCTAGACCAGCGGAGCATCCCTCTGATCGGCTTTAGCGGTGCGCCCTTCACCCTTGCGTCCTATGCCATCGAGGGCTGTGGCAGCAAACGCTACTTACAGACCAAAAATCTGATGATGCGCGATCCGCAGGCATGGCATCAACTCATGGAAAAACTGAGTGAGGTTGTCGGACAGTATCTACTGGCGCAGGCACATGCCGGAGCGCAGGTCTTGCAACTGTTCGATAGCTGGGTCGGCACGCTTTCGCCCGATGATTACCGCACCTACGTGATGCCTTACACTCGTCACGCTATCGACATTGCTTCGCAGGCGGGCGTTCCCATCATTCACTTCGGAACCGGAACCAGCGGATTTTTGGAACTCATTCGGGAAGCGGGCGGTGACGTGATCGGCGTGGACTGGTGCATCGACCTCGACGCCGCGTGGGAACGCATCGGCTTTGATCGCGCCATTCAGGGCAACCTCGATCCGGCGGTGCTGCTGACCTCGTGGGAATCCATCGAGTCTCGCACGCGGCAAATTCTGGATAGGGTAGGGGATCGCCCCGGTTTTATCTTCAATCTCGGACACGGTATTTTGCCCGAAACCCCCGTAGACAATGTGAAACGGCTGGTCGAATTCGTGCATGACTATCCATCCGTCTAACGGTGTGTCCAGTAAATTCTCTTCTCCCCCTCTCTACACAGTGGGGATGGGGGGTGAGGTTGATCGCCCTGACCATCTCGTCATCATCGGCGGCGGTATCGCCGGATTGAGCACGGCTTGGTATCTTCAGCAGGCAGGCATACGCTGTACCGTGCTTGAGGGCGCGAATCGTTGGGGCGGCAAAGTCTACACCGAACAGGTAGACGGCTTTGGCGATACGCCCTTCATCCTCGAAATGGGCGCGGACGCTTTTCTCACCCGCAAGCCGTGGGCGCTGGAACTGGCGCAAGAACTCGGCTTATCTGAACGGATACAGCCTGTAAACGCCGCCAACAGCCGCACCTTTGTCTTGCGTCGTGGTAAACCCGTTCCCTTGCCTGACGGCTTGCAACTTCTGGTTCCAACCCGTCTGCTTCCGTTTTTGCGCTCGCCGCTGATTTCACCCTTTGGCAAGTGCCGCGCTTTAGCCGATTTGTTCATTCCGCCCCGCCGATCAGATGGCGACGAAACGCTGGCGAGCTTCATCCGGCGGCGGTTGGGCGCGGAAATGCTGGACAGAGTAGCCTCGCCGATGCTGGCAGGAGTCTACAACGGCGACCCTGAAGCGCTGAGTATGCGGGCGACCTTCCCTCAGTTTCCCGCGCTGGAAAGGCAGTACGGCA
>DATGQJ010000305.1:0-3357 GCA_035304265.1 Oceanobacillus sp. | reverse complement strand
GGATCGGCTTCGGTACCGACCACGGCAATGAACGTGTAGGCGTTCTCTTCAATGTTCAGTTGCGGCAGGTCGGCAATGATGTTGGCAGGATCTTGTGTCTCGACCACCTGAAAATCGAACGCCCCAGTATCGTCGTGAATCGTCAGTTCACTCACGCCGCCCTGTACCGCATTGGGGAAGGTGAGTTCAACAACGTAGGGAACGCCGTTGCGATTGAAATTGACCATCAAATCACTCTCAATGGCATCGAATATCGTCAGCCCGCCCGTACCGGGATTAAGCTCCCTGTAGTCCTCTTCAAGCTCGTAAGCAGTGAGGTTTTCTGCGGAGCCAATGAGGGCAATCGTGCTCCAGTTTCCAGCTTCAAGCGAGACATTGAACGAACCAACGGATGAAGCGGTTTCGCCCGCCGTTGTAAGGGTAAGCTGATAATCACCTGCCTCGACGGTGTGCCATTCGCTGATTTCGGGGAATTCCAGCGCGTCTATGTCCGTCGTGCCCAACTGCACGTGATCCGCCGAGAGATAGACAGAAAAGTGCGCGATGCGATAGTGTGCCTGTCGGTCAAGGGGAATAACAGTTGCTTCCGGGGTGGCAGTCGGTGATGGAGCAGAAGTTTCTCCGGGTGTATCTTCAACCGTTGGCGTGAGTTCGGCGGTTTCGTCCGGCGTCACTTCCGCCGTTGGCTCGTCGGTGACTTCCACAGTTGGAGTCTCTTCCTGACTATAAACAGAAAATGCGAAGAGACCGACAAGCAGAATTGAGAAAAGTGCAATGATGATTTTCCGCATTCCACCCCTCCTATAAATAAAATTACGAATTTCATTTTACAGGACTAAAGATGGAATTCTAGCCCGCACCGTCACCGTCACATGAAACTTTGATGAGAGAATTCAGGTTGTAGGAACAAGGAAAATCATGACGAGGCTGGCGACAAACAACACCAACAGCATGAATCGCTCGAATGCTTTCTGGTTAATGCGCAGCACCAGCCAGCGCCCCATCACAACCCCGAAGACAATCACGGGAGTCACCCAGAGCGTCTCTAGCACACGCTGCATATCGAAGATACCAGCAACGATCTGCGTGGGAAGTCGCACCACGTTCAGCACCGCAAAAAACAGGGTTGCAGTGGCAGCGAAAATCTCCGGCTTCACCCCTTGCAGCAGCATGTAAATCGTGAACGGCACGGAACCGGAATTCGCCAGCGCGGAAGCGGTTCCCGCTGCAACCCCGGTTACGTACCCATGCCAACCGCGAGGCTGATATTGGATTGTCAGCAATCGATCAGACGTAAATTTGTAGACCACAAACGACAGGGCGAGCAAGCCGATGATCCGGCGCAGCACCAGACTGGGCAGCGAGGCTAGCAGAAACGTCCCGATAGCGACCCCAACCAGCGCCAGCGGCAGCAGCACCCGCATGTAATGCATGTCCCACTTGTTCCAGTACACGTAGAGCGCGAAAACGTCACCGAACAGCAGCATCGGGAGCGAAAGCCCCACAGCATCGGTTGGTGGCATGACGAGACTGAGCAAAGGGATCGCAAGGATGCCAAGCGTTGCACCCATGCCCCCTTTCGACAAACCGATGAAAATTCCGACAATGGCGACGACTATGTAAGTGGACATGCCCCTGCCCCAGTGTAAGCGGCTTACAAACTCTGCGAAGCATATCCCTTCGCGGAATGAACGCAACAAACTGGATATATACAAAACGAGGCTGGTCTACTGCCCCAGCCTCCAATGAGTTCAGATGATTACTAACGACGGCGCATCCACGTGAGATATTCACGCACCTGCAAATCCGTATTGCGGATTTTCATCGCAAGGTCAGCCGCCAGATTCCGCATCAGTCGATACCCCAACTGAGGGTACGTATCACACAGCAGCATCAGCTTGTCACGGGGAATGACAATCAGAAGCGTATCGTTCTGTGAGCACCGTGCCCGCGCCGAACGCACGCCTTCGTCCACTAGCGCGACCTCGCCAAACGACTGTCCGCGCCGCAGCGTCGCAATAGTTTGTGCGCCGCCCGCATCGTCAGGGCTGATCAGACTCGGATCAACCTGTATTTCAACCTCGCCTCTTGCGATAATGTAGAGTTCGTTTCCGGTAGTGTTCTCCTCAAATACAATCTCGCCCGCCTGATGAACACGCTCACTGCAAATTGAGGCGATCAGTTCAAGCTGGGTCGGAGTCATTTCGTAGAAAATGTCCGTTTCTTTCAGATGTGAGATGACCGACATTCGAGTCTGCCACTTTCGGGTGAACCTGCTATCATTGTCGGAGATTGTAGCACGAAAGTGATTTTCATGCCGAACAGTGAAGAACTTCGCCCCGAACCTCTGTCATATCGAACATGGGGTAAAGAACATATCGATCCGGAAGCGATTCGCCAGATGGACTCGGCAATGCGACTTCCCATAAGTGTGGCGGGCGCGTTGATGCCGGATACGCACGTCGGCTATGGGCTGCCCATCGGCGGCATTCTGGCAACTGAAAACGCGGTTATACCCTATGCTGTCGGCGTCGATATTGCCTGCCGGATGCGGCTTTCGGTGTACGACGTTTCGCCCATCATCATCCAGCAGAAAGTGGGTCAGTTCAAGAAAGCCTTGATGGAACAGACCCGTTTCGGCGCTGGCGCAAAGTGGAGTCGCAGCCAGCAGGTCAAACACGAGATTTTGGACGATCCTGCATGGGATGAAACCAAGCTGCTGAAGTCGCTCAAAGATACCGCTTACGACCAGTTGGGAACCAGCGGCACCGGCAACCACTTCGTCGAGTGGGGTAGCCTCACGCTGGAAAAAGACGACAAAGAACTGGGGCTGAAAGCAGGTACTTATCTGGCGTTGCTCTCGCATAGTGGTTCGCGGGGGGTTGGCTTCAAAATTGCCAACCATTACTCCCAGCTTGCAATGAAGTATCACCCCAATCTCGACAAGAGCGTTCGTCATCTCGCATGGCTGCCGCTGGACTGGCACGAAGGGCAGGAATACTGGCTGTCGATGGAACTAGCCGGACGCTTCGCCGCTGCCAATCACTACGTCATTCACCAGCGTGTCGCCAAGGCAGTCGGGTTGAAGCCGCTGGTTGCAGTAGAAAACCACCACAATTTCGCGTGGAAAGAGAAAATCGCCGCGCCTGCTGGCTTCAGCGAACCGCAGCGCGAAGTCATCGTCCATCGCAAAGGCGCGACTCCGGCAGGCAAAGGGGTGCTTGGCATCATCCCCGGCTCGATGGGCGACGCAGGTTATCTCGTGCGCGGGCGTGGCGAACCTGCATCCCTCAATTCCGCTTCACATGGCGCGGGGCGCATGATGAGCCGTCGCGCGGCGCTGGAACGCATCACCAA
>DATGQJ010000304.1:0-6103 GCA_035304265.1 Oceanobacillus sp. | reverse complement strand
CGGTCAACTTGGCGGCAATGCGGTACTATCTTTTATATTGGGGTTAGTTGATTACTGCCAATTGCATGACGATGATGCAACGGTTTGGTTCCAGCATATAGAAAACAAAACCAAAACCGATCTTTGTTCCACTGCTGCTCCCTTGATGAAGGCATTCTATGTTGGTGAATGGGATTATGAGGAAGATGAGTACCAGTTTTTTTTTGAATCGAGCTACTGAAGGTCCTATCGCAGAACAAGAATTCAAAAAAACAATACAAGAACTCCGGGAAAAGTGGGTAAGCGCATCTGAATTGCTTTCCTCCGTGAATACGATATCTGAAATACTTGGGAAAATGGATTTAGAGCGTAGTTTATGGTTTGAGCCGATTGAAACTTTGGTAGATTTTGAAGCCCTCTCAAACACCCTATTGCTTCATATAAAAAGATATGCCGATATGGTGCGTATCAAGTTTGTATAAACAGGATGCCCTCACCCGCACTCCTATCGGACGCGCCACTATCGAACGAGTCAAAATGCACCTTGAGCGAATCGTAACAGCGCGAAGGGTATGGCTTAAGGCTGGCGCACATCCACCTGTTTCATAACCTGTTCTTGCGCTTCTCCTCTGCCTCATCCTCCACAATTTCGACCCATTCACCATCATCACCCGCCGCGACGAGACCTAAATATGATAGAATCAAGCCAAAACTAGGTGAGATTATTGGAATTGTTATGACCGATCATCCTGTGACCTTGAGTCTGCCGGATACCATTTTCGACCCGCTTCGCAAAATAGCCGAATCGAGGGCACAATCGGTGGAGGATGTTGTGGTCGATCAACTTCGGTCTGCCATGTCGGTGTCGCTGCCGTCGCTTCCACCGGATGAAGAGTCGGAGTTGGTCGCCTATAAATTCCTCTCAGATGACACGCTTTACGGCATCGTCCGTGAACAGATGCCGCAAAAAATGCAGGAACGTATGCAGGCGTTGATGGACAAAAACACCTTCGGGACGATCACGCCTGAGGAACATGATGAGTTAACAGAACTGGTCGAGCGCGGACAGCGATTAACCCTGCGAAAGGCATGGGCAGCAGGCATTCTCATGGAGCGCGGACATCAGATCACGGGTGAGGATTTCACTCAAGAGGATGTCTGAGCTATCGTGGGCGCAAATTGTTCGTCTTGTCTATCAACGCGCCGAAAACTGCTGCGAATACTGCCGAACATGCCAGCGTGTTTGTGGTCAGGCGATGCATGTTGAACATATCGATCCGGCAGGCGGAGACGCTCTTGAAAATCTATGTCTATCGTGTCCGTCCTGTAATTTGAGTAAAGCGAAGGCAACCACCGCTAGTGATCCTCAAACAGGGAAGATTGTCGCGTTGTTCAACCCCCGCCTCCAGCAATGGAACGATCACTTTGAGTGGCGTGAGGGCGGCGCAATAGTGGCAGGTAAAACCCCTATCGGACGCGCCACTATCGAACGACTCAAAATGAACCTTGAGCGAATCGTAACAGCACGGAGGATTTGGATTAAAGCAGGTGAGCATCCGCCTGTTTCATAACCTGTTCTTGCGCTGCTCCTCTGCTTCATCCTCCGCAATTTCGACCAACTCACCATCATCGCCCAATTCGAAGTAATGATGTTTGGGCTTTTCGGCAAGTTGGCGCTTTTTTGCTCGTCCACTTTCGTTCAAGAGGGTGAAGCAGAAGTGCAGCGTGACAAAACAAAACCAGATCAGAGAGATCGTGTATGGGAAAGGTTGTGTAGTCGAGGAGACAATCGTTGGGGGTGACGTGGGCGAACCAGCGGATACGGTGGTACCCACGATGCCCCAACCGCCCAACAGCACACTCACGCAGAAGAGAACAAAATGCACGGCAAAAATCTTCCAGCGAAAAAGATCGTCTTTCAGAAAGCGTTGAAAAGAGGATTGCTCGTTCATCGCATACCTCTAGAGCGTGTCTGAAAATTCCTACGGAAGAAAATTTCGGATACGCGCCGGGGCAGACACGCAGGTCTGCCCCTCCCCACAAACGGGTCTTGTAGGGGCGACCCACGGGTCGCCCATGGGAACCAACCTGCGTGTTCGCCCAGCTAACCAACGCAACCTCCGATTTCCAGATACTTTCTAGAGCGTGTTATGGACTTTGATGTCGAGATTGCCCCTCACCCTGCTTGCGTCGCTTCGCTTAGGCAAGCCGTCCCTCTCCCCGTTTACGTGGGAGAGGGACATAGCCCCGGTGATCGTTCCCCTTCCCCCAGCGAAGCTGGGACGCCCGCATTGCGTGGGAGAAGGGGCCGGGGGATGAGGGGGCAAGTGCATAACACGCTCCAGGGGCACTCCCTATGATCTATACGCAAAATTGTCTGGAACGTCGCGGGGCACGATTGTATTCATACAAACTGTCCAACGAAAAACACCTTTACCTCTTACCATCAACTGAATATCCTCCCTTTCTCCTGCTCGTAACAATTTTGGCGCGAGTTCAATTCTTACCCCATTCCAGCTTCAAATAAACCGTTTTCCAACGTTTCCTGTTAATTGTCTGTTTATCAACAAAGTGTCCAAATCTGCTTCGATGCCGAATGTTTCCGGTTTTAGCGGCACTATGTACCAATTACCCTTCTGCGCTACAATCACTCCAGTTTGTCGATGAGAATTCCACAGGACTTTGCCCATGCCCAATGACTTTCTATTTCGGGGCGAACTGAGCGAACTCGACCCGGACGTTGCCGAGTTGATTCGCCACGAAACCGCCCGTCAGGAACGCTACCTGATCCTCATTCCGTCGGAAAGCACCGTCCCCGCCGCCGTTCGAGAAGCGTTGACCTCTGCCTTCCACAACATTTACGCGTAAGGCTACCCGCTGGACGAAACCCGCACCATGACGCAGGCGGAAATCCTCGATTACAACGCCCGCCTGCCCGAATACCGCCGCATCGCCGACAAACGCTACTACAAAGGCACGGAATACGCCGACATCGTAGAGGCGCTTGCCCGTCGCCGCGCCGCCGAACTGTTTGCAACGCCCCAATATCCCCCCGAAAAGCTGTACGTCAACGTGCAGCCGCTTTCTGGCGCACCCGCCAACAGCGCCATCTTTACGGGCTTGCTCAACGTCGGCGATACCTTCATGGGTATGGACTTGCTGCAAGGTGGACACCTCACGCACGGCAGTCCGGTTGCCCGCAGTGGCAAGCAGTACAAGGCAATCCCCTACGGCGTTGACCCGAAAACCGAACTGTTGGATTACGGGCGAATCATGGAGATTGCGAAAGAACACCGCCCACGCCTGATCATCGCGGGCTATACCAGTTATCCCTATGCGCCCGATTGGAACGAGTTCCGCAAGATCGCCGACGAAGTAGGCGCGTATTTGATGGCGGACGTGGCGCACGTCGCCGGGTTGATCATCGCGGGTGTATACCCCAATCCGGTAGGCATTGCTGACGTGGTGAGCTTCACCACCCACAAAACGCTGGCGGGTCCGCGCGGCGCGGTCATCATCACCCATCGTCCGGATGTGGCGAGCAAGGTAGATCGCGGCGTTTTCCCCGGCGAACAGGGCGGTCCCCACGTTCACGCGATAGCGGCGCTGGCGGTGTCATTGCGGCTGGCGTTCACTGACCAGTTCCGTGAGTTGCAGCGCCAGACGGTCAAGAATGCGGCACGACTGGCGGAAAAGTTGGCGAGTCGCGGGCTGCGCATCCCTCATGGCGGCACCAATACCCATCTGCTGCTGATCGATTGCAAGAGCGTGGTTGGTGAGGATGGCACGACGCTTAGCGGCGACATGGCGGCGCGTATTCTCGATCTGGTGGGCATCGTTGCCAACCGCAACACCATCCCCGGCGATACTGCCGCGTTACGCTCGTCCGGCGTTCGTCTGGGAACGCCGTGGGTGACGCAGCGCGGCTTCAAAGAAGCGGAAATTGACCGTCTGGGCGACATCATCGCCGACGTGTTGTGCAGCGCCATTCCTTTCAGCTACACAGGCAAGAAGCGCCCCGAACCACGCGCCAAAGTGCCGTTCGACGTGCTCATGCGTGCCAAAAACGCGGTGCGCGAACTTTCGGCGAGCGTGGGCATCGACACCAACGCAGGCGACGAAGATTACCCGCACTTCTTCTATCTGGACGAAAACGACAAGAACGCCTATACCCTCTTCATTCAAGGCGAGGAAGCCGCCGAACTGCTCAATACCGCGCTGACCAGCGACGTTTACGCGCTCAAACCCGGTGAGTCGCAGCCGACAGCCGTGTTGGAAACCGATGGCAGTATCATGGGGCGCGGCATACTGGAAGCAACCGAGGCGGGCTACACCCTGCACGTCGAAAACGGGCAGCGGGTCGCTATGTGGCTGCGTTCGCTTTCGGACGGGTTCGCCCTGATCGACCACGCCGATCCTTACGCGAAAGCGCCGGGTCCGGTGGACGTGCGCATTGTGGATACTGCAAACCTTCCGCAAATGAACGGAGCGGTTTACGCGCAAAAAGCCTATTTCATCGGCGCGAACGGCGAAAACTACGCAGGTCCCACAGGCGATCCATTACCCGAATTCGTCTGGACGGAACCAGAAGAAGGTGAACTGAAGGTCACGCCGCTGCATGGCTTGCACAAAGAACTGGGCGCGAAGATGGCTCCGTTCGCGGGCTATGAGATGCCGTTGTGGTACAGCAGCGTCAGCGAGGAACATCAGGCGGTGCGCAAGAACGCGGGCGTATTCGACGTGACCCACATGGGCGTGTTCGACGTGAGGGGCGCGGGCGCGGCGGCATTTCTGGACAAGGTGACGACCAACGACGTGTTCGCGCTTGCAGTGGGCGAATCGCATTACAGCTTCCTGCTCGACGTTCACGGCATCCCCTTCGGCGACCTGATGATCTATCGCGTCGGCGAGGAACATTATCTGATTGTCGTCAACGCCTCGAACAACGACAAGAACTGGGCATGGCTGAACGCGGTCATCAACGGCGAAGTCATGATCGACCCGGCGCATCCCTACCGCCGCATCGAAGGCACGGATCGGTTCGTGTTGCGCGACCTGCGCGATCCGTCTTCGGGTGAAGACCGCCGTGTGGACGTGGCGCTTCAGGGTCCCAACGGCAAAAACGTCCTGCTGGAACTGGCGGCAAGCGACGCAGATCGCGCGAAGATCAGCAGCTTGAAATGGGCAGGGGTGACGCAGGCGAAAGTCGGCGAATACAACCTGATCATCTCGCGCACGGGTTACACGGGTGAGCGCATTGCTTATGAATTGTTCGTCCATCCCGATCAAGCAGAGGCGCTTGTGCACGATTTGATCGCGGCTGGCGTGACGCCGATTGGCTTAGCGGCGCGGGACAGCCTGCGCACCGAAGCGGGCTTGCCGCTTTACGGGCATGAACTCGGCGGCGAAATGGCGCTCAACCCGGCGGACGCGGGCTATGGCAATTTCGTCAAGTTGTGGAAGCCGTTCTTCGTGGGCAAAGCAGCATTCATCGCCCACGAGCGCGAGCGCGACGCTGAAATCGTGCGCTTCCGGCTGAATACTAAAGGCGCACGTCCGCCGCACCCCGGCGACCCGATTGTGGATTCGCGCGGGCGGGTAGTCGGCGTGGTCACATCGTGCAGCATTGACAGCGAAGGCTATCAGTTGGGACAGGCTTACGTCAAACATGGCGCGAACGAGGAAGGCACGGCGGTTGCGGTGTTCTGTGGCTCGTCGCGCACGAAACTTGACAAGAGCTTCAGCGAGTTGACGCTTGGGGATCGTGTGCCTGTGCCCGAACCCGCGACGGTGTTGAGCCGTTTCATGAAAAAGAGCGGTTGAACCGCAAAGCTGCAAAGAGATGATATAGGGGCGCACAGTTGTGCGCCCTTCGCTTATCTGGCTTGCGCCAGACCGAATGCTCGCAAGCAGGTGCGTAGCTCGATTGGGAAGCATTCACAGGTTTTAGCCCTCTTGACAAAGCGTGTAAAGGCTAATAACATTAGTCTTTGAAGTCTATTGGCATTAGTCTTGAAGGGGATGCAACTGTGCATCCCGACGCGAGGTGGTCAAAGCATGAAACAGATTCTTCCCGGTTTCTATACCTTCACGGGCTTGATCATGGGTCGGGTTTATATGAGCG
>DATGQJ010000303.1:0-4581 GCA_035304265.1 Oceanobacillus sp. | reverse complement strand
AAGATTTCTTTCGACCAGCTTTCGACGGCGGAACGGTCAACCGTCACGTCTGCGCCGAGTGACTGCGCCTGTGCGCACTTTTCGGCATTGCTGCCGATCACGTACACTTTACATCCGGCGAGTTTCGCGATCTGGATGCTCGCCGTATTCACGCCACCGCCCGCCCCGACGATCAACACGCTTTCGCCCGCCTTCAAGCCGCCGCGCGTGATCAGCGAATGCCACGCGGTCACGTAGACCAAGCCCGCCGCCGCGCTCTCGGCAAAGCTGACGTGATCGGGCAGCTTGATCAGGTTTCGCGCAGGCACAACCACGTATTCCGCCGCCACACCCGGCGCATGTTCGCCCATGATGGCGATGTCGAGACAGGCATCCTCACGCCCGTTGAGCAGCAGGCAGTCCGGGTCAATCACCGTCGGGTTGATGCCCACGCGATCCCCGACCTGCACATTGGTGACACCCTCGCCTACCGCATCCACGATTCCTGCGCCGTCGGCACAGGTGATGTGCGGCATGTGCAGGTTCAGCCCTTTCCAGCCTTCGCGCACCCACAGGTCAAGCCGGTTGAGCGCCGCCGCTTTCATGTTCAGCCGCACCTGCCCACGTCCGGGTTCTGGAACGGGCAAATCGGCAATTTGTACGACATCGCGCGAACCGTGTTCGTAAAGGACTGCTGCACGCATGGTATAGAATCTCCAAGCTGATTGTTATAAGAAAAGTTGCATTTTCCCTGACCGCTTCGTTCACCGCAGCCCTAATTCATTACGTGCGATCACCATCCGTTGGATTTCGCTCGTGCCTTCGTAGATGCGGGTGATGCGGGCGTCACGGTAGTAGCGCTCGATGGGCATCTCTTTGCTGTAGCCCATGCCGCCATGAATCTGCACCGCTTCGTCGGTGACGAACATCGCGGTTTCGCTGGCGAACAGCTTTGCCATACTTGCTTCAAGGGTATAGCGTTCGCCCGTCGTTTTGCTGCGCTCTTTGGCGAGACAGGCGTTGTAGATCAACAGGCGGCTTGCTTCGATGCGGGTCTTCATATCAGCTATTTTCTGCTGAATCATCTGGAACTGCCCGATGGGTCCGCCAAACGCCTGACGCTCTTTGGCATACATCACGCTTGCCTCGTAAGCGGCTTCGGCAATGCCCAACGCCTGCGCCGCAATGCCGATACGCCCCGCATCCAGCACGGACATGGCAATTTTGAAGCCTTCTCCCGGCTGACCGACCACGTTCTCCACCGGACATAAGTAATTCTCGTAGACGATCTCGCTGGTGGCGCTGGCGCGAATGCCCAGCTTCGGCTCTTTCTTGCCGCGAATGAATCCGGGTTTGTCGGCTTCAATCAAAAATGCCGTGATGCCCTTGTGCTTCTTTTCCGGTTCGGTCATGGTGAACAACAGCACGTAATCGGCGACGGGTCCGCTCGTCACCCAGCTTTTGCGCCCGTTGATGACGTAATGTGTCCCTTCGGCGTTCAACACCGCGCGGCTTTGCATCGTCCCCGCGTCACTGCCGCTCATCGGCTCGGTCAGGCTGTACGCGCCGATCTTCTCGCCACTCGCCACCGGAACCAGATATTTCCGCTTCTGCTCTTCCGTGCCGAATTTCAAAATGGCGTGGCAGTAAAGCGAGTTGTTGACGCTCACAATCGTGCTGTGGCTGGCGTCTGCCTTGGCAACTTCGATCATCGTCAGCGCGTAGGCGAGCGTGTCCATCCCCGCGCCCCCATACTCCTCAGGCACTTCGATGCCCATCACGCCGAGTTCGCCCAATTTTTTCACCGTCTCCAGTGGAAATTCACCCGTTTCATCATACTCAGCCGCAATCGGCACAATCTCTCTCTGGGCGAACTCACGCACCGCTCTGCGCAGGCTTTCGTGTTCTTCACTCAACTGGGGAATCAAAACCTGTTCCGTCGCAACCATGATTCTTTTCTCCGAAATAAGTGTGTTTCGGGTCGATTATAGCGCGTGCCGCTGGCGCAATCGAACTGCCGCAAAAATCAATTCAACCTATAATCACTGAAGATAAATTTACAAGCGCGAAGGACTAAAACCCGATGCGATACTCAGACGAACCTGCGGACGGCGACTATGTGGGCACGAGTGACAACCTAGCGGGCGCAGAGCTTCAGCCGGTGCTTCCGCTGTTCACCTATATCCTCATCGGCATCAACGTGCTGGTTTTTCTCCTGACCTCGAACCAGATCACGGTTACGCTGTGGGGCGCGAACAACCAGATTGCCGTGCAATCCGGTGAATACTACCGTCTGGTCACGGCGATGTTTCTTCACGCCGACATCTCCCACCTTGCCTTCAACATGATTGCCCTTTTCAGCGTGGGCAGCGTGATTGAAAGCATCTTCGGTCACGTTCGCTTTCTGCTGGTGTACCTGCTGGGCGGTTTGGGTGGCTCTCTTGCCAGCATCCTGCTGAACGATGCGAATACGCTGTCCGTAGGAGCATCGGGGGCGGTGTTCGCATTATTCGGGGCGGAAATGTTCTATCACTTCAAGTATGGCGAAGGACTCGACGAACGGCTTAACCTTCAATTTTCCCTGTCCACCATTGCGCTCAACCTCTTGAACGGACTTCGCCCCAATTCGGGCATTGATAACTGGGCGCACGCGGGCGGAGTCGTCAGCGGTGGAATCATTGCCGCCCTTACGACCCAGTTTATGGTGCTCACGTACCCGCCGAGCGGCGGTGTATCCCTCAGGGAAAGGCGGAAGCCGGGACTTCTGCTGCTTGCGGGGATTTCATTCGCACTTGTCGCCCTGCTCGTGGGGTCGGCTTTTACCTCGCTTTTGCCACGAACCATGACGGTTGACAACCTCACGTTCACCCTTCCCGGAAGCTGGCAGACCAGCACCGATTTTGAGGATGTGCCGCTTTGTCAGGAACGGAACTTTGAATGTCTCCTTGTGGGACTGGCTGGCGTGGATGCGTTTTTCGAGATTCAGCGCTACGCCGATCTCGCCATTTTCCAATCCGCACAGGATGACCTTGAGGCTGCCCAGACCGAGGCAGATGAACGTGACTCCATCACCGAAGTCACAATAGATGGTCACGAGGCAGTATTATGGATCTTCCTTGGCAGCCCATCGCGTTTCCTGCTTCTGATCCGCGACGGCGACACGGTGGTACGTTTCTATTTTGAAGCGCCATCTGCCGATTTTGACCGCTACCTTGACGATATAGAGGCGGTTGTATCCAGCATTCGCTTTGACGAGTCATAATGGTTCATTGCGCCCTGTCCCGTTTCTACGCTATCCTAAAATCGCCGCTATACATTGCCCCCACTTCTTTTGCTGACTGCTGCTCTTTAGGAGGATTATGTCCACCCACCACATTGCGCAGATCAATATCGCCACCATGCTTGCCCCACTCGACAGCCCGATCATGGAAGGCTTCATGTCGCGCCTCGATGAGATTAATTCACTTGGCGAACAGTCCCCCGGTTTCGTCTGGCTGTTGAAGTCAGGTGATGGTCAAGGCGCAACCTCGCTGCGCCCCTACGACGACGAGCGTATCATCGTCAACATGACCGTCTGGGAATCGATTGAAGCGCTCTACCAGTTCGCCTACTACAGCAAGCACGTCGAGCCGTATCGCAAACGACACGAATGGTTCGAAAAGATGGACACTCCGGTATTGGCACTGTGGTGGATTCCCGCTGGACACATCCCGACGGTAGATGAAGGCAAAGAACGCCTCACCTATCTCGAAAAACACGGACCCACGCCTTACGCCTTTACCTTCAAACAGCGCTTCACCGTCGAACAATGGCTGGAATACGAAAAGACGCTCAAACAGATGGCATAACCTGAAAAGGGTCCAAAATGCCGTCCAAAATGTCCACCTTTTACCGAAGTTCCATGATATGCTGTGGTTTGCCTGCACCTTGAAAACCGATTACATGCGCTGTCTTCGTTTGTTGCTGCGCTATCTTCCCGTAGTTGCTGCTGCTGCACACAAAAAAAACGATGCGCAGCAGCGGCAGCAGCAGCAACGGTATCTACCGATTTATGGTGAATAAGGTTTCTCTATGCCCCCAATCAAAATCAACCACATTGCCGTCGTCGTTGAAGATGTAAACACAGCGCTCGAATTCTGGCAGAAGGCGCTTGGCTTGCCGCTGCATCACGTCGAGCACAATGAGGATGAAGCGGTAGACATCGCCTTTTTACCCGTCGGTGACGGCGAAATCGAACTGATCGCCCCGTTCACCGAAGACAGCGGCGTCGCGAAATACCTCGCCAAACGCGGCGCGGGCTTGCATCACCTGTGCATCGAAGTGGACGACATCGAGGCGGCGCTGGCGCAGATTGCCGCTTCCGGCGCGGAATTGATCAACCAGACCGCACGAGTACGCCCCGATGGAACCAAATACGCCTTTGTGCATCCCAAAAGCACAGGTGGGGTATTGTTGGAGTTGTACGAACTGAAGAAGGATTGAACCACAAGAGGAGGACTACATGAAAACAAAATCCGTACTGGCACTGTTGCTGATTCTCCTCCTCATCCCTACGCTGATTTACGCGCTGCAACCGACACCGCAGTTCTTGTGTGGCACGCC
>DATGQJ010000302.1:0-3060 GCA_035304265.1 Oceanobacillus sp. | reverse complement strand
GGTGACGTAACCCGCGTCGTGGAGCGCCGCCGAGAAGTTGGCGACGGTTGCCACGCTGATCCAGCCCAGATAGACGCTGAAGGGGAAATGCAGCAGCCAGTATCTTGCGGCGTCGGGTTTTTCGGTTGCGTTGATGCGCCTGTACATCATCACCAGCGAGAACAGCAGCACCAACATAGCGACCATGCTCAACCAGACGAGATTGTTCAGGAACAGGATCAGCCACGCGATATTTGCGGCGCAGCTCAGGATGAAATACCAACCGACGGCTTCACGCGCTTCTTCATGGCGTGCCTGATAATACGCAAAGCCCACTAGAGCGAGATAGATTAATCCCCAGATTGAGAACACGTAGCCCGCTGGCAGGAAGAACACCGCACGACTTTCGCCTGCGTCGCTCATCCTCGTTGAGAAGAAACCGCTTTCCGATAAGCCATTCATGAGAATGGTCAGCGCAAGCGCCACGACATTGAGATAGAGGAGTAGTCTTTTCATCACAACAAGCCTTCATTTACCGGTAAACCATCATCAGTTTAGTTGACGCTGGTAAAGGGCTGATGAAAAGCAGATGATGAAAGCCATAGATCAAACCGGACAATAGATGTCAGTGATCCGCCCGTACAATAAGACCATACGCGAAAGGACAAGCGGATGGGCGTGAACGACGTAACCGAAGCCGGAATTGCGGAAATCATGGAATTGGCGAGAGCAATCCCGCGTCGCATTACTGCCAGCAGCGCGGGTATGGACGAGGAACATCTCAGTCAAGCGCTTGTCCCCGGCGAATGGTCGGCATTGGAAATTCTGAATCACCTGCGTGCCTGCGAAGAAGTGTGGATGCACAGTGTTCACGCGATGCTGGCGCACGAAAACCCACGCTTGCAGGAAATCCATCCGCGCCAGTGGATTAAAACCAGCAGCCCTTACACCACGCAATCCTTCGCCAACTGCCTTCAGGTATTCACGCTGCGCCGTGAGGCATTGTTGATGACGCTGTCGGCACTTTCACCCGCAGATTGGGCGCGACAAGGGCGTATTGATCAAAAGACGCATACGGTCTACAGCCATGTGCGGCGCATGGTATTGCACGAGGATACCCACTGCGACGAGATCGATGCGCTGTTAAAAGCGCAGTGAAACGCATCATCCCCCGCCGTTGGGCATGATTTGAAAAGCGTTCTGCGAGCGGAAGAAACCCACGTCGAATTCCTGAAAGAAGTTGTTTTGTCCCAAAATGAGGGGAATGCGATCCGTTTTCGCCCATGCGAACACAAGCTGCACGGGCGGAAACTCACCCACAACTGCCGTGAGGATGATGCCTCGCGCCTCGTAATTCGCCAGATTGCCGGAGAGCGCGACCACAGTGGATTGTTCGCTCCATTCCGCGCCAAGATCGACGCCGAGCAGGTAGGGCAGCACGTTCACGTCCGCGCCGCTGTCCACCAGCGCCACCGCTTCGCGTGCCTGCCCGCGATACGACAGCACCAGCGGCAGCATCGGGCGCAGCGCCGACTTTCCGGCGGTATCGCTCACCGAGAGGTAGGAAAAATACAGTGGTTCAGCCACGTCGCCTCTCCTGTTCCAACAGCGCGGTCAGCTTTTCCGATGCGTCGGCGCAGTCGAACGGCGACCACACCGCATATTCCGCTGTGGCTGGAAAGAACGGTTCTTCTTCCGCCGCCAGATCGTCCAGCAGAAGGCGCATGGCGCGTATCTTCTCGACTCGGCTCAATTTGTGCAGTTCGCGGATCAGACTGTCCGACAGCATCCGGCTCACCTCCGAAATTGCTCACAGGGTAGATCAAACCCATGCGACATGCAACTTTAAGGTTCTCGTCTCGTCAGGCAAATTGTTCTTTTTTGCCGCAATATGGCAAATTGCCGCCGCTACAAATACGGCACGTAGGTCGCGGGTAGATTGAAGATGGTTTTGAACAACTGCCAGTGAAGCGCCACCACTTCCCGTCCAAGAAAGAACACGTGGTCGATCAACGGCGGATCGGCAGCGGGCGACGTATAAATGTCGGGGAGACCCTGCTGCGCGAAAATCCATCGGGTGCGCAGCAGGTGATAGCCGTCGCTGACCACCAGCAGCGTGTCCCAGTCGTTCGCCTGCATCAGTTCGCGGGTGTAGAGGGCGTTTTCCTCGGTGCTGCGGCTCCGGTCTTCGAGGAAAATTGCCTCTTCAGGGACGCCGTTCTCCAGCAGCACTTCGCGGCAGGCGTCGGCTTCACTGCGCGTCTGGGTCATGGCATAGCCGCCGGAGCACAGGACAGCAGGGGCGTAGCCTTCCGCGTAGAGTTGAGCCGCGCGTTCGCCTCGCCGCACGAGGGCGGGACCCGGACGCCCGTCACGGCGCAGTCCTGCCCCCAGCACCACGATCACGTCGGCAGGCTGTGCGCTGTCTGTGCGTGAATAGGCGAAGACCACGCCCGCCAATGCCACACAGAACAGCATCCACACTATCGCTAGGACGAGCAAGACGCGAACAATGCGCCGCTTGAGCAAGCGTTGAAGCATAGGCTACTGGATGAACCCACCGTGTGGAAGTGGCGCATCGTCATCCAAATCGCTGTGAGACATGACCATGATGCGCCCCAGCATCCAGCCTTCCACTTCGGTCAAGCGGATGCGCATGATCGGCAGCGGACTCTCGTGAAAGCTCATGGTCGCGTGCGGATAGACAATGACCGGATCGCGCAGGTGTAGATAACGGACGGGCTGCGGCTCGAAAGCTTCGTCCTCGTCGCTCAAGGTTTCGTCGTCGGGGTAGAGGTCTTCGGTCATGTCGTCGTAGTTGAATGCCTCGTCAATCGCCGCAAGCTCATCTTCGGTTGGCTTGCCGAGGGTATCTCGTGCCATGCGCTTGAACAGGTCGTTGACGCCGCTCAGGTACTCGCGCTCGCCGACCAGTGTGCCGGTCATGACCGCGCCGCGCACCATCAGCGTCACGCCGAGATTCGAGTTCATCTTGTTCGCCAGAAACGAGACCACGTCTCGCAGGAGAAAGTCAGGCTCGCGCCAGTAATCGTTCAATTCAGGAAAGATGTTCTCCATCGT
>DATGQJ010000301.1:0-6625 GCA_035304265.1 Oceanobacillus sp. | reverse complement strand
AGGCATCTTCAATACCGAAACCGGTGAATTTCTACGCCAAAGCACCCATCAAGGCTGGCGCGATGATTCCTCGTGGGCACGTGGTCTTTCATGGGCATTGTACGGCTTCGGCACCGCCTACAACTTCACGTCGGATGCGCGTTTCCTGCAAACCGCCGAACTCTGCGCCCAATACTATATGGAAAACACGCCCGCTCATGGCGTCCCACCGAACGATTGGATGGAGCCTAACCCGGTTCGTCCGTATGAAAGCTCGGCAGCCGCAATTGCCGCCAGTGGTCTGCTCAATCTCGCTCGCTTAAGTGGCGACCCGGCGCGGCGGCGTCTTTACCATGACTATGCCTTACAGATCATCGACACATTGACCGAGCCGGAATTCCTCGCCATCGAAACGCCCGGTTGGGAAGGCATTCTCAAGCATGGCTCGTACCACGAAAAGAAGGGCTTAGGCGTAGACGAAAGCGTCATGTGGGGCGATCACTTCTTCCTCGAAGCCGTGAGCAAGGTACTGGCAGATGTCGGCTGATCGGGTCGCGCTCGTCACCGGAGCGAGTCGCGGCATCGGACGCGGAATCGCGCTGGCATTGGGGCAAAACGGTTGGACGGTAGCGGTCAATTACCAGTCCAGCGCAGCCGCCGCCGAAGAAGTTGTTTCCACGATTCAAGCATCCGGTGGTCGGGCAATGGCGGTGCAGGCAAACGTCGGCGCTGTTGACCAGCATCAGCCCATGCTCGACCAGATCATGAACGCCTATGGACGACTCGATCTGCTGGTGAACAATGCTGGTATCGCGCCACGCCAACGCGCCGACCTTCTGGAAATGACCGAAGCCAGCTATGACGAAGTGATGGCGGTCAACCTCAAAGGTCCGTTTTTCCTGAGCCAGCGGATCGCAAAACTGATGATTCGCTTGCTGGAAGCAGGGACTATATCGAACGCATCTATCGTCAACATTGGCTCGATCAGCGCCTATACCAGCAGCACCAACCGCGGCGAATACTGCATTTCAAAAGCCGGAATGGGCATGATGACCCTGCTTTTTGCGGATCGTTTGTCGGCATATGGCATCAACGTCTACGAAGTTCGCCCCGGCATTATCGAAACCGATATGACAGGAAAGGTCAAAGAAAAGTATGACCAACTGATCGGTGATGGGCTGACGCCGATTCGCCGCTGGGGACAAGCCGAAGACGTGGCAAAAGCGGTGCTGGCGCTGGCAGAAGGTTCTCTGCCCTTCTCGACAGGCGAGATCATCAACGTGGATGGCGGCTTTCACCTGCGGAGGTTGTGAACATGTTTATTCCGGATACGGATAGGGTGGATATTTCTGCGCTACCGTTTGCAGGCGATCAAACGCCCGCAGGACGTTCTGGTACAACTCGTCGGTTTCGTCCCAATCCAAACCATCATCTCCCAGAAAATCCTTCCAGATTTAGATGGTCGTATCTCGCCAAGTACGAACCGTTTTTTCATTCATGCCTGGAGTACACTCGTACATATCGCAGAGGAAACCCAAGATGTCCGCTAAAATCCACACCCTTTCTGCATTAATAGTACGCATTTCACCCCGTTTTTCTGGTGAAAGCCAGTAGATAATATCCTTTGCCAGATGTTCAATCAGCTTATATGTAAAGTGATCAACTTTAACGAATTGCCGATTGTCTCGACTTATCGAATAGCGCTTTGAAAAATAGGGTAACGGATAGTCTGATGACAGTGGAGTCAACTCTAATCGAATACCTCTTGCTAGATTTGTCCAAAAACGCGCAATACTTTCTAAGCGATCTAGCATCTGGATAACCCCTGAGCGATGCTGATGACGATAGTTTGGATCACCGAATGCAGGATCGTCATCTTGCCACGCACCATCCCAAACGCTGAGAATCACTTCACGCCAGCGTTGCACCGCCTTTTCATCCGCAATGTAGACACTGCTTCCAGGGTCGCGTTGCTCAAACAAGAGCATCACTTCAATGACCGCAAGCACACTTGCTAACCAACCGCTGTCATGATGTACATATTCGGGCGAAAGCCAGTAGAGCAATTCTCGTTCCAGCACGTCGGTAATGGTCGCTTGACAATCCAGCGCAGCATTACTGTCATAGATGTCTGTTCCCCAGCGTCCCATAAATCACCCTCAAAACCGAACAAATTTTCTTATGTGGTTATACACTGCAATTGACGGCTATATGTAACCTTGACGTATTTGGAAGAGCGGGCATATACTCTCAAACAGGGACGTGCCCATGTGGTGCGTCCTGTTTCGGTTCTTGTAGAAGGACTTCACCCAATCATGGCTTCGCAAAACGGTATAGCGGTGAACGAACTGCTGACAGAGCGTTTTCCTCTCCTCAGCGTTTTACGGCGTGAATTCAAGGGCTACAACACAAGCCAGCTTCGCGGAGACATCCTCGCAGGCATCACCGTCGCGGCGGTGGCGCTGCCGTTGGCGCTGGCATTCGGTATCGCGTCCGGCGCAACGGCGGCGGCTGGACTGGTGACGGCGGTGCTGGCAGGCTTTATCATCGGATCGCTCGGTGGCGCTGGCTACCAGATTTCCGGTCCTACCGGAGCGATGTCGGCGGTGTTGATCGTGCTGGCGAATCGCTACGGGCTGGAAGGCGTCTGGGTTGCCGGGTTGATGGCGGGCATCATCATCCTGCTGCTCGGCATTTTCGATCTGGGGCAGATCGTCAACTTCATTCCAACGGCGGTGATCGCCGGGTTCACCAGCGGGATTGCCCTCATCATCTTCATCGGTCAAATCGACAATCTGCTGGGCATTCACACCGAACCGAGTGAAAACGCGCTGGTGAAACTGAGTGAGTATTTCCGTTTTGATTTTTCGCCCAATCTCGCCGCCGTTGGGTTGAGCGTTCTGGTCATTGCCATCATGATCGTGTGGCCCAAGAAGTGGGGATTGCGCTTCCCCGGCTCGCTGCTGGCGTTGATCGTCGCGACAGCCGCAGCCGCGATCTTTAGCCTTGATGTGCCCGTAATCGGGGAAATTCCGCAAACCATTTTGCTGGATCAACGCCTGATTCCTGAGAACATCCCCTGGAACAGTCTTGGCGAGTTGATCGCGCCTGCGCTTTCGATTGCGGCGTTGGGTGCGATTGAAAGCCTGCTATGCGGCGCGGTTGGTGGGCGCATGGTCGGCGAGAAGATGGCGTCGAATCAAGAGTTGATCGCACAGGGACTCGGCAACATCATCATCCCGTTTTTTGGCGGCGTTCCGGCAACGGCGGCGATTGCCCGAACCAGCGTAGCGATTAAAAGCGGCGGAAGGACGCGGATCGTCAGCATTGCGCATTCGATGGTGTTACTGCTGGCGGTGTTCGTGCTGACTCCGGTGCTTTCACGGGTTCCGTTGGCAGCGCTGGCGGGTGTGCTGGCAGTGACGGCGTTCCGCATGAACGAATGGGGCGAGATTCGCCACATTTTCGGGCGGCGGTTCAAAAGCGCCATGTTCGCGTTTGTGAGCACGATGATCGCTACGGTTGCGCTCGATTTGACGCAGGCGATCATCGTCGGCGTGGGGCTGTCGGCGGTGATTTTCGTCTTCCAGATCAGCCGCGCAAAAGTGGTGGTCAGACCGGTTTCGCCGGACAAGATGCGCGAAGAAGGCTATGAAATGCTGACCGATGGTGAGAAGATCGCGGTTGCTTACGTGATTGGACCGTTGTTTTTCGGGACGGCAAACACGTTCAACGAGGCAATTGAAGACCTCGGCGGCTATCAGGATATTGTGCTGAGTTTACGGACGGTGCCGCTGCTGGATACGACGGGAATCGGCGTGATCGAGGGATTGATTGAGCGCGTTGAAGCGCGGGGTGGCAAAGTTTATCTCAGCGGCTTGAACGATCCGGTGAAGCGCTACTTGCAGCGGGCAGGAGTCATTGATCACATCGGGGAGCAAAACGTCTACTGGAGCGCGTTTGAAGCGATCATGGCGGCGGATAACTTCCGCGCGGGTGGTAAACGCAAGACAGGTGAACTGAAGGCGCTGGTGAAGTAAACACCTGCAATGCAGGTGAAAGTTGGAAAAGGGTTAAAGAACTTCAAACCAAGTTCTAACCTTGACCTGTGGAAAGTCGTGTTAGAGTGCAAAATTTACGTTCTATGACTTTTCCGGAGGCACCAGCGATGGCTTCAGTACAAAGCGGGTTTGCGGAGATCAACGGCGCGAAGATTTACTACGAAGTGGCGGGGGAAGGACAACCCTTCCTGATGGTTCACGCCGGAATCGCCCATAAGTCGATGTGGGATGACCAGTTCGACTTTTTTGCGAAGCGCTACAAAGTGGTACGCTACGACATGCGCGGCTTCGGGCAAAGCCCTCCGGTGGCAGACGATTACCAGCGCCATGAGGATATTCGCGCCCTGCTGGATTACCTGAAGATCGATCACGCTATCCTGATGGGGTGCTCGATGGGCGGCGGGGCGTGCATGAACTTCGCCCTCGAATATCCTGAGCGAACCGATGCGCTGATCATGGTCGGTTCAGCGCCGATTGGATTCGGGTATGAGGACTGGTCACCGTCGCCTCTGGATGAGGAAATGGATGACGCCTTAGAGAAAGGCGATCTGGAGCGTGCCAACGAAGTCTCCATGCGAATCTTCATTGATGGCATCGGACGCTCGCGTGATCAGGTCAATCCGACACTACGCAAAAAAGTTTATGACATGAACATGATCGCGCTACGGAACATGAACCTGCTGGGCAAAGACGTTCCACTGCCCGTTCCCGCCGCCGAGCGCATCAAAGACCTGCGCTTACCTGTGCTGATCGTGATAGGCGATCTGGACGAGGAATATATCGCTAGAGCCGCCGACTTCATGGAGACCAACATCTCCAGTTCGCGGAAAATCGTGATGCAGGGCACGGCGCATCTCCCCAATATGGAATTCCCAAATGAATTCAACGCGCACGTGCAGGAATTTCTGGATAGTCTGCCGAAGTGATGGACTATAAAGCGTTATGTCTCGATTTTTATGGGACGCTTGCCGAAGAGGATGATCGGGTGATTGCCGAGATTCTGAAGGCACTGGCGGCGCAATCCCCGGTCTCATCAGATACGGAACAAATCCGGCGTGTGTGGTACGACTATTTTCTCACACGATGCACTACCGCATGGGGCGAGAATTTCAAGCGACAATGCGACATCGAAATCGAGAGTCTCGAACACGTTTTTTCGAGGTTCGAGACACGACTTGCTCCTGCCGACTGCTACGAAAAATTGTTCCACAACTGGAAGTCTCCGCGAAAATTCGAGGATGCCGACTGGTTTCTTCGGCACAATAGCTTACCGGTGTGCATCGTATCGAACATCGACACCGACGATGTATTACAGGCGATTGCCAATAATGGCTGGTATTTTGAGCACATCGTGACGAGCGAAATGTGCCAGAGTTACAAGCCGCGCCCGGAAATGTTTGAACGCGCTCTGGATTTGCTGCAATGCCGTCCAGAAGAAGTGCTGCATATCGGCGACTCGCTCAATAGTGACGTGGCAGGCGCTCAGGCGCTTGGGATAACGGCGGCATGGATCAATCGAAAGAACCGACCTCTGCCTGATAACACGCCCGTGCCGACCTTCATCATCAACGATTTTTACCAACTGCCGAACTTGCTGTGAGAAGCATCCTCACTCGTCCGTCGTCCAACCCGGATCATTTGGGGGATCATGATCAATTTCGGGGTGTTCCCAGTCTATGGTGCGGTGAGTCATGGCACTGGACGTGACAATATTGACCGTTACCGGACCGTGAACGCTCAGGCGGTCATTCAGCGATTCCAGATGCCGCATGGACGAGACTGCCACCTTGAGCAGTGAACAGTAGCTACCACTCAGTTTATGCAGTTCCAGGATTTCGGGAAACGCAGTCGCATTGCTGGTTTTCAACAGACATTTTCCATAGTCACAGCGCATCTGGATGAATGCCAACAAAGGAAACCCTAATTTCGCCGTGTCAAGCCGGGCAGAATAGCCCGTGATAATGCCCCTGTCCTCTAACTTGCGAACCCGTTCCGCCGCCGCCGGAGCAGAGAGCGCCACCCGCCGCCCAAGCTCGTTGAAAGAGAGGCGGGCGTCCTGTTGAAGCTCACGGAGTATCTTCCAATCGGTTGCATCCAGCGGACTTTCTGATTGAAAAGTCATCGCAGCACTTTTCCTTTTGTTTGCCGGTAAACCAGCAGATTTTCCTTGCGTTACGCATTTATTTACGGGTGCGCTCCATGATAACGTAAGTGGCAGTGAGATGAGAGAGCAAAAAGGAAATCATAATGACACTTCCACCACCCCGCCCACCACGCAACATTGACCCGGAAGACCTGATTCGACAGATTGAAGACGATGCTCTGACGCAATGGGTATGGTCGATCAAACCTAAGACGGCGAAGATTGTCCACGACATCTTCGGAAGTATTCGGCGCTTGTTTACACCGCCACCCGTCGAAAAGCCAGAAACACCTTGTCGAGATCAGGTCGTTTAGGGCAGCGGCAACTGCCGCAGAAAAAGGATGATGACGGACAGCGTGAAGGGGCTTAAGAGCGTGGTCGCCATAATCAGGTTGAGCATCAGGGTTTCGTCAAGCTGGTATTCCTTTGCCAGAATCAGCGT
>DATGQJ010000300.1:0-3023 GCA_035304265.1 Oceanobacillus sp. | reverse complement strand
TATACACTCTATCAGCAGCCACCCCATCTACAGGATGCGCTGGTGATCGCTATCTCACAGTCCGGTCAATCGCCCGACATTATCGCAGTGGTCGAAGAAGGGCGGCGACAAGGTGCGCTGACGCTGGCGCTGACCAACATTCCAGGATCACCGCTTGCCGCCGCCGCCGAATACAACATCGCGCTCCATGCGGGACAGGAACGCAGTGTCGCCGCAACCAAGACTTACACCACCTCGCTGATGGCGCTGGCAATGTTGTCTGCTGCGCTTGCCGACGACGGCAAATGCAAGGATGAACTAGCACAGGTTCCGCGTTGGGTCGAGGCGGTCACGGCGCAGTTCGACGCGACGGTTGGCGCGGCGGAACGCTACGCCTACATCGAATACTGCGTGGTTGCCAGCCGGGGGTACAACTACGCCACTGCCTACGAAATCGCGCTGAAACTCAAGGAACTGACTTACGTGATTGCCGAGCCGTATTCTTCCGCCGATTTCCAGCACGGACCACTGGCGCTGGTCGAGCACAACTTCCCTGTCGTCGCGGTTGTACCGGAAGGTGCGCTTTCGGCAGAGTTGATTGAGTTTTTCCGGCAGTTGAAGGAGCGCGGCGCGGATTTGATCGTGATTTCGGCAATGCAAGAAGCGCTGGAACTGGCGCAAACCCCGCTCACGCTGCCATCCGGCATTCCCGAATGGCTCTCGCCTATCGTCGCCGTCGTGCCGGGGCAGATGTTCGCGCTGGGGCTGACGCTCGCCAAGCGTTTCAACCCCGACCAGCCGCGCAGCATTCGCAAGGTGACGCTGACGGTGTGATTTCTAGTCGGGCAGCATCTCGACCATCGAGGTAATGGCGGCTATCAATTGGTGGTGGCTGAAAGGCTTGGTCAGGATGCTGTCCGCGCCATTTGCCTGAGCATCCACCAAACGGTCATGATAGGCGCTTACGGCAAGCGTAACTAAATTCGGGAGGTGCGTTTTAGCGAGAAGAATCAACTGTTCCCCGTCGATGTGCGGTATTTGTAAGTCGGTGATCAAAATGTCAAACGGGGGCGGATTCTGGAGAAGTGCTTGTGCCGTCTCTCCATCTTCGGCTTCGATGATGTCATGTCCGCGACTTCTGAGCAGGGTTGCGATGAGCAGTCTGATATTGTGCTGATCTTCCACCAGCAAGATACGCGCCACAACAATCCACTTTTCTGTGAAATATGTCCCAATTATAACGAAACACCGAATAAACCCTGCTCAATAATTGCTAAATATGCCTTAATGTGATGTCACATCTTCCGACGATCCCAACGCCTGTTTTACGGCAAGGAGCAGTTGCAGCGCGTCGAAGGGTTTTGTCATGGTATAGATGTTGCCGAATGCACGAATCCGCTCATAGTTCAGCATGTGAGTCGCAGCGGTTGTAACAATAAGTATCGGGGTTTCGTGGGTTTGAGCGTGTGCCCTGATCTCGCCCACAATATCGAGTTCATCGTCGTAAGTACCCGTCACGTTGCCTAGAATAATGAGTCTAGGCTGAATCGCCTCCACCTCTCGGAAATCAGCCATATCCTGCTGATACGTAAACACTTCGTATCCATGCGCATTGAGAATAGTCTTGTAGAGCAAGAGGTGGTTCGGCGAGTGGTTGAACACGATAATACGTTCAGACATACGGAAACTCGTGTAATTTCGCAACAAACTCAAAATACACCATTTCCAAACTTTTCACAACCTTTCGACATAGGTAAATCGTATTACCCATCAAATTTTAAAACTCCGTCTTGACCCCTTATGAACCCTATTATACACTAATCGTCAGCCCCGGCAGGTTAGAAGCAAGCTGGCAAAGGTCATCGTTCCGATTGAAACGGATCACCAGATTACCAATCTGATTGGCTTGTCCTTCATATGGGACACTGCTCCGGGGCTTTTTATTGTATGGTTGGTGCGAGGAGGTGCGACCATGCCCAACATCATCATCAAGGACACGCACCGTGGTCTGCTTTATCGTGACGGTGTGCTCGTCCAAACGCTTGCTGCCGGACGCTATCGCCTTCCCCGTCGGCGCTTCGTGTGGCAGCCTGAAACTGAAGTCGTACTGGTCGATATGCGTGAGCGTGACCTGACGATTAAGGGTCAAGAAATTCTGACGGCGGACAAGGTGGCGTTGCGCGTGAGCATTATCGTGCAGTTCCGCGTGGTCGATCCGCGTGCTGCGCTGCATCAGGTGGAAAGCTACGAAGACCGCCTCTACAGTGACGTGCAGCTTGCCGCGCGTCGTTCGCTGGCGTCTATGTCGCTTGAAGAGATTTTGACGAACCGCAATCGCTTGAGTGAAGACATCCTGACGGATGTGAAGGAAGCAGCGGCTGGTTATGGTGTGTCCATTCTCCGCGCAGACGTGAAGGATCTGGTCTTCCCCGGCAATTTGCAAGAGATCATGAATCGCGTGCTGACCGCCGAGCGTCTGAGTCAGGCGCAGTTGGTTGAGGCGCGTACACGAGCAGAAGTCCAGCAAATCGAAGCTGCGGCACGTGCTGAAACTCAGCGTATGGAAGCGAATGCGCGGATTGAAAGTCTCCGCCGAACGGCAGAGGGTGAAGCGGAAGTCCAGCAGATCAAGACCGAGGCGGAAATTCGAGCGCTGACCGAGCGTGCGGACGCTGCGGCTTTCTACGAGCAGCATCCTGCCCTGCTGCGCCTGCTTGAACTGGAAACGCTGCGCTCGCTGAGCCAGAACGCCAACGCTCGCATCTACATCAACTTCGATGGGCTGCGCAACGGCGAAACTGAAGAGAAGTAACCAGAATAAGCAACGCTAGTTGATTGGCAAGAACTGTTGTAAGATTTGCAAATGATCATCAACTTGCAGTTCTTGCCTATCCGCTCCCTAGATCAACAGCTATTTCGGGTTTCGTAGAAGTTAAGAGAGGTTATCCATATGAGAGACACAGGATTTTTTCGTAACAAGCACAACATACTGCTACATACCGCCCCTGCAACAAATGACAATTCCGTCTTTCAAGGGCAGATTG
>DATGQJ010000299.1:0-3927 GCA_035304265.1 Oceanobacillus sp. | reverse complement strand
GTTTCCAGCGTTATTTCACGGGAACCATTTACATTGGATTAGGCATTAGCGCGGCGCTGGCAAGCGGCAATCGTAAATAAAGACTACGCCTCTTCCGCCAGACGCCGCAGCGCATCTCGTGCGGCAGATTGGGACGCTGCTTGCTTGCTGCGTCCTGTACCTGTGCCGACCACGCGCTCGCCGATCAGCACTTCGACGGTGAATTCACGCTCGTGGTCAGGTCCGGTCATGCTCACGGTGCGGTACTGTGGCGTCTGGCTGTATTCTGCCTGACTGCGCTCTTGCAACAGGCTGCGGGCGTCTTTGTCGAGTTGTTCCTGAATCACCTGCGTAAGCCGCGCCTCAAAACGAGGATTCAGGAACTCTCGCACCGCATCCAAGCCCTGATCGAGATACAGCGCCCCGACTAATGCCTCGAACGCGCCGCACAGGTTGTTGAGCCGGGTGCGTCCGCCGCCCTGCTCCTCACCCTTGCCCATCCGCAGCGCTTCCCCGACGCGGCAATCTTCCGCCAGCCGTGCCAGCGACTCGGTACGCACCAGCGCGGAACGCAGGCGGGTGAGTTCACCCTCGTCCACATCTGGGAAACGATGGTACAGCAGTTCCCCGGCAATGAAGTCCACGATGGCGTCGCCAAGAAATTCGAGCCGTTCGTTGTCTACCGCCTGTGAATCGTCGTGCTCGTTCACATAGGAGCGATGGGTAAGCGCCTGTTGCAGCAGGCGCGGGTCATTGAAATGCAGTCGGTTGTAGTCCTGAAATCGCTGCGTTGAAATCCCCGTTGGACGGGACTTTCTCTTGCTCACCATCATGCTTTACCGTTTGCGAACCGCTTGAAGATCAGCGAAACGTTATGCCCGCCGAAGCCGAACGAGTTGCTCATCACCACATTGAGGGGCATTTCGCGGGCGACGTTCGGGACGTAATCGAGATCGCATTCAGGATCAGGCTCGTCAAGGTTAATCGTCGGCGGCACGACGTTATCGCGCAGCGCCAGCACCGAAAACCCGGCTTCAAATGCCGCCGTCGCACCCATCGCGTGTCCGGTCATGCTCTTGGTGGAACTCATCGGCACGTTGTAGGCATGTTCGCCGAAAACCAGCTTGACCCCTTTGGTCTCCATCACGTCGTTCAGGCTCGTGCCTGTACCGTGAGCGTTGATGTAATCGACATCTTCCGGGTTCATCTTCGCGTCGTTCAGCGCAGCGCGGATAGCACTCGCCGCACCTGTACCATCAGGCTGCGGCGCGGTAATGTGGAACGCATCGGAAGTCGAACCGTAGCCCACGATTTCCGCCATGATGTTCGCGCCGCGTGCCTTCGCTGATTCAAGTTCCTCCAGTACCAGCACGCCCGCACCTTCGCTGAACACCAGTCCGGGACGATCCTTGGAGAATGGGCGGCAAGCCCGTTCAGGATTGTCGTTTTCCCGCGAACACGCTCCGGTGCGGTCAAAAGCAGCGATCCCAATCATGAAGATCGGGGCTTCAGCGCCGCCCGCCAATGCGCGGTCAATCTTCCCAAGCCGTATCAAATCGAAGGCGTGACCGATGCAATCCGCCCCCGTCGCGCAAGCCGAAACCGGCACGTAAGACGGACCCGTCGCGCCGATTTCGATGCTCACCATGTCGCTGCCGCCGTCCACCATCAGCATCGGAATGCCGAACGGCGTGATGCGCCGGGGATCGCCCGTCTCGAAGATGACGACACATTCACGGTAGTAGCTGCCGACACCCCCCACCGCCGAACCGATGATCACGCCGGTTTTCAGTCGATTCTCGTCGTTGACCTCCAAGCCGGAATCGCGCATTGCTTCCTGTGCGGCTGCGGCGACAAACTGTTGATAGAGGTCACGGCGGCGCACTTCCTTTGCCGGAATATATTTCTCCGGCTGCCAGTTCTTCACCTCAGCGGCGATTTTCACCCCGAAATTGCTGGCATCAAAGCGGGTGATGTGCCCGATCCCGCTTTTGCCATTTTTGATGTTTGTCCACGACTCCTCGGCGGTCAACCCCACCGGAGAGACCATACCGATGCCCGTTACCACCACCCGTCGAGACATATAGACTCCAATTGAGGGATTTCCAAAAACCATATATATAACGTAGAGCGTACCATAGGGGTTTCGCAAAAGCCAGCAGGGAAAGTCAAAAAGATACTTTCAACTTTTTCTATCCATCGGCGTCGGCATGTAATGTCCTTCAACCCACGATGAACCATCCGGACGAATTTCCTTTTTCCATACCGGGACGATCTCTTTGAGGCGATCAATACCGTAACGCGCCGCCTCAAAGCATCCTTGATCCCTGTGACCGGAACCACAGGCAATCAGAATCGTGTTCTGCCCGACTTCCAGACGCCCTACGCGCTGCACAATGGCGATCCCCTGCACCCCTGCCCAGCGCTCGCGAATCTCCCGCGCGACCTGCCGCATTTTCTCCAGCGCCATTGCTTCGTATGCCTCGTATTCGAGCCGTTCTGTGTGAGCAATTTCGCCCTGCTGATGGGTTTCCCCGCGCACCATGCCACTGAACACACAAACCGCCCCCGTCGCCGGAACCGTGATCGCCGCGATCAACTCGTCGGTGCTGAAGGGCTGTTCCGCAAGCCGGATAATCTCAGGATAGCCGCCTTCCCCACCGCTAACAGGCGGGAAAAACGCCACTTCGTCGCCATGTTTCACCACATCGTCAGCAAATGCATATTCCTGATTCACCGCCGAAATCGCAGCATCGAGATTGCCCGCAATTGCCGGAAAGCGTTCCGCCAATGCGCGTCGAACTTCGCCCACCGTCACGTTTTCATCGGGCAGTTGCAGAGACACCCGCTTCTGCCCGGCGAGGTCTTTCAACGTTGCAAACAACAGCACCGTGATTTCCATCAATTCATCCTAGGATAGTTGAAAGTCAAAAGTAGAACTCATTTCAAAAAAGTCTGCTCAGGCTAAAATGAAGGGATGAGCAGACATGATATAAGCGATGAACAATGGGCGGTGATCGAACCGCTGATACCGAAGACGGCGCATAGGCGCGGTCGTCCACGCAATGACGACCGCCGCACGTTGAATGGCATTTTGTACGTGCTGAAAACGGGCTGCGCGTGGGAAGACCTCCCGCGTGAATACGGCTCAGACAGCACCTGTTGGCGACGACTGAATGAATGGTCGCTGGATGGGACATGGGAACGGATTTGGCGTACCTTCCTCAGCCGATTGGACGCCGAAGGGAAACTGGAATGGGCGCAAGCCTTCTTGGACGGGAGCTTTGTTCCCGCTAAAAAGGGGGCGATGGAGTAGGCAAAACGAAGGTCGGCAAAGGCTCGAAAGTCATGGCGGTGGTCGATGGTAGTGGCTTGCCAATTGGGCTGCTTGTGGACAGCGCACAGCCGCATGAACTGACATTGGCTGAGCCGACTTTGCAGACGATCTCGGTGTCGCGCAAACGGGGACGACCTAAAACCCGCCCGCAAGAACGGGTTGCCGACAAAGCCTATGATAGTGCTGACTTTCGTCGTAAGCTGCGGCGGCGGGGGATTAAGCCGACCATCCCGACCTTTGAGCGGCGCAAGCGCAAGAAACCCAAGCGCGGTCGTCCCATTCGTACCGGAGCGGGCTACCGCCAGCGCTGGAAAGTGGAGCGGTGTTTTGGCTGGATGGACAATTGCCGTCGCTTGGTGGTGCGTTATGACCGTCATGTGCATATCTACCGTGCGTTTTGTCTCGTCGCCATCATTCTTTGGTGTGTTGACCGAATTTTGAAATGAAATTATTTCGCTAATGGATCAATCTTTCCAAACTAGCTACAGCGCTATCTAAGTCTATGCGGTCGCTACAATATGCAGTACGCAGTAAGCTCTCAGGTACATAACGATCATATTTATTCATTTGCAACATCTGTCGAGGTAACTTTTCAATAAGTTCATCTGGTT
>DATGQJ010000298.1:0-3458 GCA_035304265.1 Oceanobacillus sp. | reverse complement strand
TTGACACAATCGTGCCATGAATTTCGCAATTGGCAAATTTTAGACTTTGTTTCCATCCGGTGAACCGCACAGCCTTCACAAACTTTGAGCATAATCTTTTGGTGAATACTGCCTGTTCAAGATTAGAATAGTGTATGCACTGGTTATATGAGAATGGGGCGCGGATAGATGCATTTACAGGTTAGAAGTGAGGATCATGCGCTTGTACTGAAACCTGTTGGACGATTAGCGGCAGATACTCACGAACAGTTGAAAGCCGCGTGGCTCACCAGTGCTGACTGGACCTACCTGATAGTTGATCTTTCGGAAACTCAGTTCATCGATTCGATTGGGTTGGCAACGCTGGTCAGCGGTCTGAAAACCGCACGACAGCGCAGCGGTGACCTGCTGTTGGTCAACCCAGCCAACAGCGTTCGGATCATTCTCGATCTCACTGCCATGAATCGGGTCTTTCCAACCATGCCCAGTGTAGAAAAGGCATTGGAGTGGGTAGTGTCGCAATGAACGCCTCCGAAGATAGCATCGTTGAGGCGCAGCAAGAACGCATCCGCTATCTAGAAAAAGAACTTGATGACATGACGGCGGCACTGGCACAGGCGTGGGATCAGCTTGTGCCATTTTTAAAAGCCGCCCCCCAACACGCCGAAAGCACCCGCGACATCGCTCCGCTGCTGGAAACGATTATGGCGGCGGTAGATGCGTCAATGGGGGCAGTTTATCTTGTGGCACATGGCGAGCGAGGCGCGGAGTGGTTTGCTTTGCCTGCCGAAGTGGTTTCACTCGGTTGTGTGCAAAAGGATCTGGATGACCTTGTTCGTCATGGGCAGCCTGTCCATGTCTCCAACGTCATTGCGCTGAACGCCAAGCCGACCCACTGGATGTTCACGCCGCTGCTTGTCGATGGTACGGTAGTTGGCGCGATAGGTGTGGGGTTGGATGAAGGACATCGTGAATTTAGTGCTGCCGATGCCCGCCTCGTTTTGCGAATGACCGAGCGAATCTCAAGCCAGATGGTCGCGGCAGACCTCGCCGCGAGCAAGGCACGTGAGGCGAAACTCGCGCACGAGCTTCAAATCGCCGGATTGATTCAGCGTTCAATTCAACCTGCTTCTGAGCCGCAAATCGACGGCGTTGAGGTGGCGGCAGACTGGCAGCCTGCGGCATCCGTCGGCGGGGATGCGTGGGGGTGGGTGGTTCAACCCTCAGGGCAACTGGCATGTTTTATGGTGGATGTCGCGGGCAAAGGGCTGCCAGCGGCGCTTGCGGCAGTCTCGCTTCATACCGCGCTCAAAATGGTGCTGCGGCTTGGGCTTTCCCCGGTAGATGTGCTGCGCACGCTCAACAACGAGTTCTATGACGCTTATACCAGCGCGGGTATTCTGGCGACGGCGACGGTGGTGACACTCGATCCTGAAACCGGCGCTGTCGAGCAGGCAAATGCCGGACACCCGCCTTCGCTGCTCTGGAAAAACGGGGAATGGATTCGCTGGCGAGCGACGATGCCACCACTCGGTGTCGTTCCCGATGCCGAACCCATTCCTCAGCGTGCGCGTCTGGCGGATGGCGATATGATTCTCCTCTACAGCGATGGCTTGTCCGAAATTGAAACGGAACAGGGGTGGTGGCGAGATGACGGTCTAATCCGTGTTGCGTCCCAACTGCAAACACCGCGTTCCGCACGCCACCTGATCAACGCAATACTAGAAACCGCCGGACAGATTAGGGCGGGTAAGCCGCTGCATGACGATCAGACCATCGTGGGGATTTGCTTTCGTGGTGCAGATGATTCCGCCGTCGTTCACAAACTCGTGCTTCCGGCTCGGTTCGAGGTGTTGGAAGGTTTGAAGCCGTTTATCACTGAGCTAACCGCGCCGGTTCCAGAGAAAATACAGTCCCAGATCATTCTTGCCCTACATGAGTTGTGTATCAACATTGTCTCGCACGCTTACGCTGGTGCTGAAGGCGAGATTCAGATCGAAGCTGTCCGTTATTCAGACAGAATTCAGTTCACAATCCATGACACCGGACCACATGCTTATATTTTGACAAATAGTGTAGATGCACCCGATCCCGCAAATTTGCCTGAGGGTGGGTGGGGTATTTATATTCTCCATCAGGTGATGGACAGAGTAGAATATCGCCGCTTATCGGCGAGCAACGAATGGTATCTGGAGAAGCGTTTGCCACAGTAGGAGTGCATTGATGGCGCGAAAACTGCTGGTAGTAGATGATGAGAGCATTACGCAACGGTTGGTCATGTATACGTTGAAGCCGCTCGGTATTGAAGTTCTCGGCGCGGAAGATGGTGCGACGGCGCTTGAGATCGCGGCAACCCAACCCATCGGCATGATGCTCGTGGACATCAACCTGCCGGAAATGGATGGATTTGCGCTGATTGAGCAATTGAAGGCGATGCCGCATCTCAAGGATGTACCGCTTGTAACCTTCACTGCACGTAATCACGCTGAGGATGAGGAGAAAGCAAAAGAACTCGGCGCGGTGGGTTTCCTGTATAAGCCCTTCAGTACGCAGGAGTTGCGCAGTCTGGTTTCGGCTTATTTAGGTGAATGATTCGCCCATTTCTGGACGATTTTTCGCAACTGCTCAATGGAGAAGGGTTTGCCGAGGAAATCGTTCATGCCCGCGTCGATGTAAATCTGTTTTTCCTCGTTCAGCACGCTTGCCGTGAGCGCAATAATAGGGGTCTCGCACTTGGTCGGGGGTAGGGCGCGAATCCGGCGGGTCGCTTCGATCCCGTCCATGATCGGCATGTGAACATCCATCAAAACCATCGAATAGTCGTTCTGCTCGACCATCGTCACTGCTTCCTGCCCGTCGTGTGCCAGATCAACGACATACCCTGCGGGAGAAAGCCCTTTGACGACGATTTTCCAATTCATGGCGTCATCTTCCGCCAGTAAGACTCTGCCAACAACTTCCTCGATGACGATACCTGTGTCGTCGTTCGGGTCGAACATGGCATCCGGCAGTGAGGCATAGTTCATGACGATGTTGTGAAGGTCAGACAGGCGGATGGGACGCCGCAAAACGCTATCATAGGGCGGCATATCGTCGGTTTGTTCATCCGTAATCACGATGAAACGCGGGGCTTGATAATCAAGCTGTTCGCGCACTTCCTCCATCCAACGCTCATGCTGTCCCAATCCTGCACGCATAAAGACCAGCGTCATCTCTTCGTTTCGTCTGGCAGCGCCCAGAAGGATGCCCTTCGCTTTTTCGAGGTTGGTGGTTTCAATGACCGCGATTCCCCACTGGCGAAGATGCTGCGCCAGCACGTAACGCCCGGTGTTTTCTTCGTCAATCACCAGCGCCTGAATCTCCGAGAAAGGCATGTTGGCTGTCGAGCGTTCATGCAGACTCACGATGGGCATCAGCAAGGTGAAAGAGAAAGTGCTTCCCTGCCCGCGAACACTATTGACCTCGATGCGCCCACCCAT
>DATGQJ010000297.1:0-3197 GCA_035304265.1 Oceanobacillus sp. | reverse complement strand
AATGAAAGCGTCAATGGTGATACAAATCAGGAGCTAATTCATGTTCGCGGACAACGCGAATTTGCTGCATTCCAGCCCGGATACTCAGAATGCCCAGATTGTGAGGCGTTTAGGCAAGATATTTCACCGCGTCCTCATCGTGGATGAACATGACAAGCTGCTTTTTGAAGGCGCCAAACCCCCTCTGGACTACGAGACCTTACGCGACGTGATTGACCTTGCATTGTGGGCGGGTCAACTGCTGCTGCAAAATGGCGCGGAGTCGCAGCAGGTCGAAGAGACAGTGCATCGTCTGGGCACAGGTCTGGGATGCGACTGGATGGACATCTTGGTTTCGCCCAACGCTATCGTCATTACCGCTATCAGCAACGGCGAATTCAGAACCAAAGTTCGCCGCGTGGTCAACATCGGCGTGGATATGCGCATTCTGGTTGAAGTCAGTACGCTGGTCAGCCGCGTGATTGACGGCGAACTTGATCGTCACCAACTGCGGGCGGAATTAGAACGAGTAAGCACGTTGAAACCCTGCTACAACCGCTGGGTGGTCGCGGTGATGGTCGGCATCGCCTGCGCCTCGTTCAGCCGTCTTTTCGGCGGCGATGCGGTGATCTTCGCTGTGACTTTTCTCGCGGCAACCGTCGCGATGCTGCTTCGACAGGAACTTCATAAGCAGCGCTTGAACCCGTTTCTGACGGTCATCATCACCGCATTTGTCGGTAGCTGCATTGCCAGCATCGTACCGTTGTTCAACCTGAGTGACCAGCCACAATTATCGCTGATCTCTACCGTGTTACTCCTGATTCCCGGTGTCCCGCTTATCAACGCAGTTCAGGATTTGCTGAAAGGCTCGATGCTCACGGGCATCGCACGCGGCGTGACCGGCGCTGCGATCTCCGCCAGTATCGCGTTGGGCTTACTGCTGGCAATGAGTTTGCTAAGGGTGAGTGGTTTATGAACCCGATCACATTCCTTCAAATTTCCGTCGAAGACATTTTCTGGTCGGGACTGGCGGCGGTTGGCTTTGCCATTCTCTTCAACGTTCCAAGACGGCTCCTGTTGGGATGTTTCCTCACCGGAGCAACCGGACACTTGATCCGCACCCTCCTTGCCATGTCAGGGTCTTCGCTCGAATTCGGGACGCTGGCAGGCGCGGTAGCCGTCGGCTTTCTCAGCGTCTTTCTTGCCAGTCGCTATGACGTGCCTGCATCCCTGTTTGCCGTCACCGGAGCAATTCCGCTGGTTCCGGGCGTTTTCGCCTACCAGACAATCGTGGGGTTGCTGAACGCCACCGCCGCGCCGCCCGATCAAAGTGTGGAACTGCTCGCCACTGCCGCCATCAACGGGATACGTACCGCGCTGATTTTGAGCGCGATTGCCTTTGGCATCGCCGCCCCAACGCTGCTGTTTCGTCGCCCTAATCGCATCGTGTGAATTCTGTCATCGGCAACCGATGATCTTTGGTACTGAGGCGCTGAACATCTCTCGTCTATGCTGTGAATATCACACAACGAAATTCAGGGTGGGATCATGAAAATTCTCGTCGCTTACGCAAGCGCTCATGGATCGACAAAAGAAGTTGCCGAATTCATCGGGCGCATATTCAACGCCTACAATGCCGAAGTCACGGTTGCCAATGTCAGCGATGTCAGCAGTGTCGATGGATTTGATGCTTTCGTGCTGGGTTCGGCAATTCATGGTGGGCTTTGGCTTCAGGAGATGTGTAACTTCACGGATCGCTTCAAAAGCCAACTCGCCCGCAAGCCCTCGTTCTTCTGGATCAATTGCATCCGGGCGCTCGAACCCGATGGATATGATCACGCCCTCAAATACTATGTCGATCACAATACACTGCGTACCTTCAACGTGCGTGATGTCGCCGTCTTTACGGGCAAACTGAACACCGCAGCGATCACGCGGCAGGAACAGTGGTATCTGGCGGCGAATTACGACGGCAAAATGATGGCTGGCAATCTCAACGACGATTTCCGTGACTGGCAGGCAATCGCCTCGTGGACAATCAGCATTGCCGCCGATCTTCAATTGACACCTAGCTTCGAGCAGAAACAAGAAGTAGTTCACGGGTAAGCCTTGTTCACTGTGACACGATGCATCGGGGGCACAAGTGTTGTGCCCCCGTAATTGTCGGATTCGCTCAACCCGATTAGGGCAGTTTCCCCAAATCGACAAAGAAATAGTTTCTCACCAAGTCTCCACATCGTAAAACTGACAGATTTCAACAATCCACACGGTGAATCATCATCCATATTTTTGCTTCATCTCGCCAAAACCATCTCTATACTTCTTTGTCGTTGGTTAAGTTCCATAATCTCAGGATGGGCAAATATGCTCCTAACACTGGGTATCTTCCTACTTGCCTACGTTTTTATCGCCACCGAGAAATTTCCACGTCACTGGGTCGCCCTGATTGGTGGTGGTCTTCTCATTGCGCTGGGTCTCCTCAGCCCGGCTGAAGCCCTCACCTACATCAACTGGGAAACGCTTGGATTGCTCTCAGGGATGTTCATCCTCGTGTCAATCCTTCATGAAGCGGGCTTCTTCAAATGGCTGGCGATGCGGGCAGTCCGCAAGGTGAATTACCATCCAACCTATCTCTTCATCGCCTTGCTGATATTAGCAGGTGGGCTAGCGATGTGGATGGACAGCATCACGGTCATGCTCTTTTTGTCTGCCCTCACGTTGCAACTGTGCTACTTGCTGAAGATCGACCCAATCCCATTCATCATCACCGAAGTCTGTGCGGCAAACATCGGCGGCGCGGCTACCCTTGTAGGCGATCCACCCAACGTCATTCTGGGAACTACGCTCGGCTTTAACTTTGCCGATTTTGCAACTAATACCGGTCCAATTTCAGTTATCGTGATGCTTATTCTGTTGGTGTTTGCCTACTACACCAACCGCAAAGCACTTTCCAACGCTCGCGAGGCACTGACCGACGATGTGGTACGCGAGATTGAAGCGCTGCATCAAGACCCACTCCATGCTGAACTCACGCGCATCGGACTGATTGGTTTCGGCGCAGCGGTGTTCCTGCTCGTCACCCACCACTGGCTATCAGAAATCACGCATTTGCCGATCAATGCAGCGGTCTCCGCGCTTGTACCGGCGGGTATCGCGGTACTCTTTCTGCCTCGCACCGACAGAGGGCGGGTTTTCCATAAACTGCTGCGAGAAGACAG
>DATGQJ010000296.1:0-6315 GCA_035304265.1 Oceanobacillus sp. | reverse complement strand
GACCGTTATCTCAAAGAACGCGGCGTGACCCTGCTCGGCGGTGGGCTGGACGAATCGCCGCAGGCGTACAAGCCTATCGAAACCGTGATTGAAGCGCAGTCCGATCTGGTAGATATTGTCGCCAAATTCACGCCGATCATGGTGCGCATGGCAGACGAACCGGGTGACATTTGATCATGACGACAGAATACACTATTGATGAACTGATCAGCGTTTGCATTTCACGTCAGGTCGTAGATGGCGAAGTTTTGGCACAGGGCATCAATACGCCGCTGGTCATGGCGGGCTTTATCCTCGCGCAGTGTACCCATGCCCCCAACGTGCGCTTTGCCTCAGCCATCGGGCAGAGTATTTGCCGCGAATGGGCTACGCTTGGCGTTGGACGCATCGAAGACCTGTGGCTCGGTAACGCACTCATTCACGTGGGATTCGTCACAGCGGCGGCGGATTTACTGCCCAAGTACAACCCCAAAGAGTTCTTCCGTCCGGCACAGGTCGATGCGGTAGGCAACTTCAACAACGTCGCGTTTGGCGATAACTACGCCCGTCCCCGGATGCGCCTGCCCGGAACCGGGGGCATCCCCGACGTGACGCCGCACTCCAACCAAATCTATCTCTACGTTCCGCGACATTCCCGTGTAATCTTCGTGCCGAAATGCGATTTTGTCAGCGGCATGGGTCACGTCCCCGAACGCAAACATGGTCAGGGCGTACACTACTTGATCAGCGATCTCGGTCAATTCGATTGGGCAAACGGGCGAATGCGCCTGATCAGCTACCATCCGGGCGTTACCATCGAACAAATCCAGAAGAAGACCGGATTTGAACTCGAAATCGCGCCGGACGTATGCGAAACTCCACCCCCGTCTGACGAAGAGATTCGGTTGCTCCGCGAAGTCATCGATCCGCTGGGCGTTCGTAAGCTGGAAATCCTCGCGGGCGCGGCGCGTAAAGACCTTTTGCGGCAAATCCTTGAACAAGAAGGCACACTGTAGTTGTGACACTTCTCCATCCATCCGTGTCATAAGAAGCAGAACTATAAACAGGGGATGGAGTGGATGAAGCCACAGCCGTCGAACAACGACGAAGCCGCGATCCTGCGTTCAGCGCGACATGATCTCAATTTGTTTGCGCCGCTGTATGAACGCTACGTTGATCGCATCTACGCCTATTGTTTGCGCCGTGTCAACAGCGCATCAGATGCGGAAGACCTCACCAGCCTGATTTTCACCCGCGCTATGAATGGCATTCACGATTATCGCGGTGGCTCGGTGGCGGCGTGGTTGTTCCGCATCGCCCACAACACCGTCGTCAACCACTATCGTGATAAGAAGCCGCAGCTCCCGCTTCCGGATGACGTAGATGAAGCGTTCGAGAGCACCCTCATTGATGACCTGTTATCCGCCGAGGAGCAGCGCACCGCGATTCGGCTGGTCAGCACCCTGCCGCCGGAATCCCAGAACCTGATCTGGCTGCGCGTCAACGGCTTGAACTCGTCAGAAATCGGCGAAGTCGTGGGCAAAAGCGCTGGCGCGGTTCGTACCGAGTTGTATCGCCTGTTCAAGAATTTGCGAGCGCAGTTTGTGCGGGAGTTGGAACGATGACTCAGCTTATCGAACAGTACATCGACAGTCTACTACGTGACCCTCACGCTGCGCCCCCCGAAGAGATGGACGCCGGAACTGCCGCATTTGTCCGCGCGATGGTCGCTGCCGGAACCACCAAACCCACAGCAATCGTTCGCGCACGAATCTGGCAGCAGGCTTTAAACAATGCAAAGATGAAGAACGGAATGCAAAACCATGTCATTGCCCTGCCGCACAGCACTAACGGTCATCATCATTCGCTCTCTGCATTACCCGCACAGCAACCGTCTGTTTCGTCGCGATTCCGGGGCATTCTGACGCTGGCGGCAGCCTGTGCGCTGGTGCTGTTTGGAATCCTGCTGCTTACGATGGCTCGCATTCCCGCAGACACTCAGAATCTGACCGGGGCAGAGCAAAGTTCAGGAAGTCCCACGCCAACGGAAACCGCCACACCGCTAGCAACAAGTACGCCAGTACCCATGGCAACCGTTGTCGCTCCCGACGCCGCGATTGAGCAGGTGATCGAATACACCATTCGCCCCGGTGATACCTTATTGGGGATTATCCAGTCCCTGCCATTCAGTTTTAGCGATCCACACATTGTGGACAAGATTATCGCGCTCAATCCAACAGTGAATATAAGCCAGCTAACACCGGGCGAGACTATCCTCATCCCCGTCCCAACTCCTGCGCCAACCCTCGTCCCCACGCTTCCGGGGACGCGCCTGCCTTCCAATCTGGCTGCCATCATGAACGATTTGCAGTCACTAAGCGGAGAGGCAGATGCAGGGCGGGTGTCTTTTGAGGCAATGGCGTGCAGCGCCTGCCACGACAATGAAGCGATAAGCACGCTCACCGAAATGCTCTGGCAGAGCGCGGAGGATATTATCCGGCGGCTGCCGCAGTTTTCAGGCTACACCGTCGAGATGTACCTTGTAGAAAGCATCATCCATCCGTCTGCATACGTGGTGCCGGGTTATGCCAACCTGATGCCGGATTCCTATCGCGAGAACCTCACGCTGCAACAACTCGCCGACTTGATCGCTTACATGCGTTCTTTCGCGCAGCCAGCGCGGACTCCAACATCAACGCCCATCTCTGCGACAGATATTCCAATTGTGGTCACATCGGATGAATTGCTCACAGCCACTGAGATAATCGCACGTGCTACTGAAACGGCTGTCGAGGAGATGCTTCAACTCACAGCAACACAGCTTATTCAGGAAGCGACAAGAGAAGCCGCCGTTGCGGGAAGTCCCACGCCAACCGCTGTACCGGCTGAAGTGACGACCTATACAATTCAATCTGGGGATACGCTGCTCGACATCGCGCTGCGCTTCGATACCACCCTACCAATACTCGCAGAACTCAACCCGCAGCTTGATTTCACCAACTGCGATTTCACACGACTGAGCGGCGGTTCAAACTGCACCGTCTTGCTTAGGGTCGGGGATACACTCATCGTCCCGGAACACCATGAAGGACAGCCGATTATCACGACTTCTACCCCCATCCCTTCCCACAACGCGACGGTTACGCCGATCCCCACCGCAACACCAGCCTAAAACATAAGGGGCGAACCACAGTTCTTATGGTTCGCCCCTCTCGCGATTTCTTATCCTACTGACCATTCGCCGATATTGCGGAAGCGGTCACTTGGTGAGCCGATGAACCCAAGTTGAACACCGTCTACCCGTGCTGCGGTGACGTAGGTGAAAAGTGGGTAGTACATCGGCAGCGCGATCACCCTTTCGGCAAAAGCACGCTGAAATTCCCGGTATTCGGCAACCCGATTAATCCCGTAAGGATCACGGCGGGCACGTTCCAACAATTCACTGATGCGGCGGTCATCTGCCCCGCCATAATTCGCGCCGTTGGGATACTGCCCCTGATGCCAGAAATTATAAACGTCCGGGTCGGCGCTGTCGCCTAGGGCATATTCCACCAGCGCCACGTCGAAATCACCACTTTCCAGCATCGCCTGATAGGTCGAGACTTCAACCGCATTTACCGTCACCGACAAATTAAGCTGTGACCACTGCGTAGCGATTTCCTGCGCCAGACCAACAAGTGCAGGATTATCCGGCGTGAGGATGGAAAAGGCGAAATAAGTGGTCGGTGCAGCATCTTCCGTCGCTTCAGGAAGTGTTTCATCGGTAGTTTCAGCTTCGGCTTCCTCACCACGATCAATCCGTTCCAGCGCCTGCGCCAGCAATTGCCGCGCAGCATCAGGGTTGTAATCCGCCCAGTCAAGATCGGGCAAATACGCCCACGATCCCGGCATCAAGGGACTGTTGGCAAGCACCGCAAGGTTTGGCAGCGCTCGCTCCACCAGCGAATTGCGATTCAACCCGCTTGCCAACGCCGAACGCACGCGCACCTCGCGGAAATAAGGCGAGTTTTCCCAGTTAAAGATCAGCACGCCCAGCGTGTTCTCGATCTGGTTGTGCATGTCCATATCGCCGTTGTTTGCGGTGAGGAACAGTTGATTACGCTGCTCGGCGTCACGCCCTGCCAGCCCGTCCACCTCGCCATTCTGAAGCGCGACCAGCGCATCGTCAAACGTGTCGAAGAGATGGAAACTCAGCCGTTCGATGGCGAAGGCATTTTCGCGCCCTTCCTGCCGTTGACGGTACACAGGGGCAACCCGCAGATCAACGCGCTCGATGGTGTCCGTACCGCCGAATGCCTCTAGCTGGTAAGGACCCGTACCGATGGGTGTCACGTTGAAGGGATGATCGTCGATCTGTGCCGCCCGCGTCCCACGCAGTGCATGTTCCGGCAAAATCCCGATCCGCAGCTTGTCTAGAAAAGTTCCAAGCGGCTGTGTCAGCCGGAAACGCACGATGAAGTCGCCAAGCTTCTCGGTTTCCACCGTTCGCCAGAACGCGCCCAAATCCGCCGGGCCCGGAAACTCAGGATCGCGCAGGATCGACATGGTATAGAGCACATCCTCAGCGGTGAACGGGATGCCATCCTGCCACAAAATATCCTGCCGCAAAAAGACGATGTACTCCAAGCCGTCCGACGAGATGATCCAGCGCTCCGCCAATGCCGGAACCGGCTCTCCATAACCATTAGTGCGCGTCAGCCCTTCGAAAATCAGGCTTGTGATGTCTTCGTCAACCGGATTCGAGCCAGCCAGCACCGGATTCAAACGACGTACTTCCCCGACCAACGCTTCGCGGTAGGTCGCAATTTCGGCTGGCGCATCACTCGTAGGTGCTGGTGTCGAAGTCGCCGGAATGTCGATGATTTCCTGTGTCGCTACGCTGGTCTCCGGGGTGGGATCAGGCGGTGTTTCGATCTGCTGGTTCTCACGCAGCAGCAGGCTGATGACGAACAATCCTGCCGCCAGCAGCAGCGCCGCCAGTTGCCAGCGAAATCCACGAAACATGATCACCTCATCGGGATAGAAAAAAGGTGTTCAACACAAACACCTTAAGTGAAGGAGTATTACGAGGTAGCGCTCAGTTGGAATATACAACCGAGAGAATCGCTATCGTCATGAAGGCAATCGCAAGCGCAATCGTGATTTGAAACAGGGTTTTCTCAAGTCCACGACGGGTACGCGCGATTCCGCCCCCGACTTCCGCCCCAAGAAAACCGCCCAAACCGTTGCCCTTCACCTGCAACAGAATCATGACAATCAATACAAGCGAGATGATGATGGATACAATCTGCAAGGCACGATCCATGCCTGCTGCTCCTTAAGCTGTTTCCTACCAAAGTGAGGGCAGTATAGCACGGGCGATCTTAATTGCAAAGCCTGAGGTGGGGTGGTACGCGAACCACCCCACCGCGCTTGCTCACTGTCCCGCTTCTACCGTAGACACTTCCAGACTTTGCAGGTATTCAATCGCTGCGTCCAACTGAATATCGTTGGGATCGTCATATGACTCCGGAACCCACTCGACCTCAATGTCCGGCTCAATGCCGTTTTCGTGAATCCATTGACCATTGGGCGTCAGCCATCGGGCAATCGTCAGGCGAACACCGCCACCGTTCACCAACTCATGCCACGTCTGCACAGTCCCTTTTCCAAACGTGGTCATCCCAATGATGGTCGCAACGCCCCTATCCTGCATTGCGCCCGCCACCAGTTCCGATGCACTCGCGCTGCCCTCGTTCACCAGCACGACGATAGGCACGTTCACGCCGGCATAATCACCTGTCGCCTCGAACACCCGCTGGTCATTTTCACTGAATGCTTCGGTCACAATCGTGCCTTCGGGGATGAAGGCGCTTGCCACGTCTACCGCGCTGTTCAGATAACCGCCGGGGTTATCGCGGAAATCAAGGATCAGACCGTTCAGGTTGTTGATGTCCATCGCTTCCAGCGCTGCGTCAATGTCCTGCCGCGCCGTCGCGCTGAACTGGTTGAGCTTGATATAACCGAACTGATCCTCAAGCACTTCTGATTCAACATTGGGGATGACGATTCGGGCGCGAGTAATCGTGAAGTCGATCAACTCGTCGCCGCGCCGCATGGTGATCGTCACGTCGGTCCCTTCGGGTCCACGCACCTCACCCGCCAGATCGAGTTGTGACATGCCCAACACCGTCGTGCCATTGACTGCGTAGAAAATGTCTCCGGGCAGGATACCCGCCGCTTTTGCGGGCGCTCCATCCAATACCCCGACGACCTCAATTTCCTGCGTTTCCTCAATTGTGCGTATCACCACGCCAATCCCCTCGATTTCGCCTTCGAGGTCGTCATTGAGGAAGG
>DATGQJ010000295.1:0-3005 GCA_035304265.1 Oceanobacillus sp. | reverse complement strand
AGTATCTGATTATGTCTGCACCGACGATGGGACAGGCAGCGGCAGTAGAGGCGTTGATAAACGGCGAGGAAGCGGTGGAATACATGCGTCAGCAGTATGACTGCCGCCGCCGGATGATTGTGCAGGGCTTCAACGATCTTGGTCTTACCTGCTTTGAGCCGCGCGGCGCGTTTTACGCCTTTCCAAGTATCGCAGCGTCAGGCATGGACGATGAAGAATTCTGCGAGCGACTGCTGCGCGAAGAACGAGTTGCCGTTGTTCCGGGCAGCGCTTTCGGCGACAGTGGGGCGGGATTTATACGGGCGAGCTATGCCACCAGTGAAGAGAATATCCAGCGGGCGCTGGAACGAATGGAAAGATTCATGCGGCGGCATGGGTAATGATTACACTAAATGGCATGAAAGGGCGTGTTTCCCCACCAGCAAGGGAAACACGCCCTTTGAATGACTTCAATTGACACAACTCTAACTTGTAACTTTTCTCATTTATCCGTCATAATCAAACATAACCGCCGCACTTGTTTTCACTTGAGTCCAATCATGTCGGCTTCGTCGCCTGTTCTGATGTTGGCAGCGGAAAACAACCTCGCGCTGTCACTCACCCAACTTCTTGAGGAAGATGGATACACTGTCGCCTACACCGCCAACGGGGACGAATGCCTTAACCTGCTCACCTCGTCGCATCCCGATTTGCTCATCGTGGATGCCGATCTGCAAGATGCCTTCTCGCTTGTTCCCCGATTGCTCGCTGATTACGCTTTACCGGTGCTTTTTCTCATCCACGAGTCGTCGGAAAACATTGAGGCGGTTTTCGCTGTCGGTGCAGATGATTACGTTGCCAAGCCTGTCCATGAGCGAGTGCTGCGCCAGCGAATTCGTCGTCTCTTGAATGAGCGTGTCGCTGTTCAAAGAGCCGATGATCTCGAACGCCGCTGGCAGCAGGCATTCCATCAGAACCATGCCATTAAACTGCTAATCGATTCACAGACCGGCGCTATTCTGGACGCCAACCGCGCTGCCTGCAACTTTTATGGCTACACGTTGGAGCAGTTTCGGAGCAAATACGTCACTGATCTCGATGCTGCGCTGGATACGGATCAGGAAGGTTTACCCCCTACACTGTTCAATTTTCGCCATCGGCTTGCCAGCGGCGAAGTTCGGGACGTGAAGGTATTTTCCGGTCCTATCGACATGGACGGGCGCACGCTGATATATTCCATCATCCACGACAATACCAAGCGTCGGAAGGCGGAAGCCGCCGAACACGACCACCGAACGATGGCGGAAGCACTGCGCAAGATGGGGTCTACCCTGTCGAGCACGCTCGATCCCAACGAAGTGCTGGATCGAATCTTGCAGCAGATTCAGCAGGTGGTCAGCAATGACTGTGCCAATATCATGCTGATTGATGGTGGCTTTGCCCGTATCGTCCGGTCAAGGGGATACGAGCGGTGGAGTACACCTGAAGATGTCAATGCAATACGGCTGCCGCTTGCAGAAACGGCGAATTTGCGCTGGATGATAGAGCATGGACTTCCGCTGGTTATTCCCGATGTTCGGGCGTTCCCCGGTTGGGTGCAGGTCGAGACGACATCGTGGATACGCTCTTACGTTGGAGCGCCGATTCGTTTTGGGCATCATACCATTGGCTTCCTCAATCTCGACAGCAAAGAACTGGATCATTTCACCGACCAAGACGCTGAAAGACTGCTTGCTTTTGCGGATCAGGCAGCTATCGCCATCCGCAATGCCCGCCTTTATGACCGTGTGCGCCGGCAGGCGGCAGAACTGGAACAGCGCGTTCAAGATCGCACGGTAGAACTTGAGTATGAGCGTCAGCAGTTTCGCACCATTCTCGATGCGATGGTCGAAGGAGTTGCCTACACCGAACACAACGATGATCAAATCAAGGTGCGATACATCAATCAGGCGCTGGTGAACATGACCGGATACTCTGCGGAAGAGTGGACGGCGCATTCCATCCAGTTGTTTAGAACCGATGGGATGGATGAGGAGCAATTCCGGCGCGGCGTCGATGAGTTCTATAGGGCGCTGAACGAAAAGGGCTTCTGGCAGCATGAGTTCAAAATGCGGCGTAAAGACGGTAGCGAATTCGACTTGAATTCCGTTACAACCCGCGTGGATGCGCCCGATGGCAAATCGGTGGGCGCAGTGACGGTACTCCGTGATGTCAGCCAGGAACGCGCCCTTCAAGCGCAGAAAACCCGCTTTGTCGCCTATGCCTCTCACGAATTACGCACACCTATCACCAATATGAAAACCCGCCTGTATTTGATGCGCAAGCAGCCTGAAAAGATTTCTGATCACCTGCTTGTGCTGGAAGATGTCACAGATCGGATGCAGCGTTTGGTGGAAGACCTGCTCGATATGTCGCGTTTCGAGCGCGGCATCATTCATCTCAAGCGCGGGGTGATGCTGCTTCAGGAGATCATTCACCGCAGTACGTCGGTGCAAGAGCCGGAAGCCGAGCGCAAGGGACTGCGCTTTACCGTCGAACTCCCCGACGAACCACTTTACGCCTTTGTCGATCCGGAGCGCGTGGTGCAGGTGATCACCAATCTTCTCACCAACGCTATCAATTACACCCCATCCGGCAAGAGCATTACCTTGCGCTTATCAAAAACGATGGACAAAGGCGTTCCTCACGGATTGGTCGAGGTGATTGACACAGGCATCGGAATCGCAGAGGAACACCTGCCGCACATCTTCCAGCCGTTCTACCGCGTCGTCAGTCAGGTAGAAGGGACGGGCTTGGGGCTGAACATTGCCAAGGAGATCATCGAACTCCATCAGGGGCAAATCGGCGTCGAGTCGGTCTTGAAACGGGGCAGCCGGTTTTATTTCTCGCTGCCCCTCGTTCCTGCGCCTGTGCCGGTTGACGACCCCATTCTGCCGGAACACACATCTGTAGAGTGAACGCTACTCGGTAAACAACCTGACCAGTTTTTCTCCGCGTGGAGTCAGCCGGTAATAAACCCGGTGGCT
>DATGQJ010000294.1:0-3761 GCA_035304265.1 Oceanobacillus sp. | reverse complement strand
CCCGTAGAACAGAACAGCTTGCAAATTCTGTGTTCTCGATGGCTGTTCATTGGCATTTGGACGCCGTTTCAAATAGAGGGCGAATAGCTGCAAGAACACAAAGGTAGTGAGCAACCAACCCAGAAAGTTGCTGAACGGGACGCCAAAATAACTCCCGCCATCCCGCCAAATCCATGCGTGATTGATGGTCGAGAAGATCGGGTCGAATGCCAGATCCCACGATACCATCATGAAGGCGGCGACAAGCGGAATGGTGAAGGTGAGATGACCGGATAGCCGCGAATAGGCTGCGCCTAAAATCACACGAGCGATTGTCCATGCTAAATAGGCGGTGCCAAGATAAGCAGGTCCAATCAACACCGGCACGAGAAATAACTTGGGACCGAGCGTATCGGAGTAATGATAATGCCCGAACGGAAACCCGGTGAGCACACTCAGGTTCTCAAAGCCATTGCTAACCACCAAGGTGATAACAGCGAACACCAACAAATCTCGAAGCCGATAGCTGAGCAATCCATGCACAAAAAGGAAGATAAGAGGCACGAACGTTGCCAGCGCAGAGCTTACCGGCACGGGCAGGAGATTGGGGGCGAACGTTCGCCTGACGATGGTGACAAGGACGTAGATCACTATCAGAACCCATCCGAGGATAGTGAGCAGTCGTTTATTCATCGTTGTTTACCTTTTATCACTGAGCAGGGTTTCCGCACGTCGGGATCGAACCAGCGCCACTCCACCGATAACCACACCTGAACCCCCCAGCACCACCGCCCCGGCAGCACCAACGACTCCATTGCCGCTGTTGGGTCCGCCAGTAGCAGTTGCCAGAACCAGCCATCCATTCACCACAGCGATTATTCCCGCCACTACTGCTATCGCTCCAAGTCGTCCGGTTGTGATGCGGAAACGAACGACAGGACGAGCCAGCGCCAGCCCACCGTTGACCACGCTGACCACAGCCAGTCCAGCAGTGATGGTTGCCCAGAGACGCTTCTCGGTCAGACCGTAGACGGTTGTGGCGGCGGGTTCAGCGACGTTTGCAGCCGTCAGCACGACGTAAACCATCCCTCCAGACAACACGACGGCGGTCAGGAAGGCAAGTATGAGAGCCAAGAGACGTTTCAGAGGTATTTGAGACATCACCCGCTGCATTGCTCGTACTCCATCGAGCATTAAACGACTGAGCAAATCGTAGCAGGCGGGTGCGGGCATGGCGTCGTATCAAAGGAGCGTTTTGATATACATCGAGAAGCGTATTTGTGAGCGATAACCTACTTCGCCGGGAGTAGGTGGTTTAGTCAAGCGAGCCGGATCGGACAATTCGGCATTGTTCAACTCATCCGATACAGGCGCGGGGGTAAATTCATCAGCATAATGCATCATGATTTTGTGGTCAGCGACCAATCCGCCGATTCCCTATTCGATAGCGCCCTTGAACAAGCCTTCTCCCTCATGCTATAATCCCACAATGGTTTGTTAGAGAAACCAATGCGCCTCTTGAGGCGTTCTTTTTTCACAAGGATAGCATCATGCATGAGTTGATACAGGCACTACAGGCACCCGACCCGACCTTTCCTGAGTTTGGTCCCGGCGACACCGTGAAGGTACACCTCAAGGTGGTTGAGGGTGACCGCGAGCGTATTCAGGTGTTTCAGGGTGTGGTCATACGCCTGCGCGGTGGTGGCAATGAAAAGACGTTCACCGTCCGCCGCATTGCTTCACACGGTATCGGGGTAGAGCGCACGTTCCTTTTCCGCAGCCCGCGCATCGAAAATATCGAAGTGACGCGGCGTGCGAAGGTGCGTCGTGCGCAGTTGTACTACCTGCGTAATGTGCGCGGCAAAGCTGCCCGTCTGAAGGAAAAGCGATAAACCTTGCGACCCTTGATCGGAATCACGTCAGCCGATCAATATCAGGACGGCAAATGGTACCAACGCGCTTATGCGCCGAATAGTCAGGCGATTGCGCGGGCGGGAGGTTTGCCGGTTTTGATTCCAACCGGATTGGACGAAGCGACCCTGCGTGCCCTGTATGAACGGCTTGATGCGGTGCTGCTTCCCGGCGGACCGGACGTTGACCCGGCTCATTATGGCTCAGAGCGTCATCCGCTGACGGTGACGATTGACGATTTGCGCGACAAGTTGGAACTCACCGTCGCGCGTTGGGCGGTGCGCGACGATTTGCCCGTCTTTGGTATCTGCCGGGGGCATCAGGTCTTAAACGTCGCGCTTGGCGGCACGCTGGTGCAGGATATTCCCGATCAACTGGGATCGCCCCTGATCCACGACATCCCCGACGGGACGCCGCGCTCGACACGAGTCCATGACGTGACCATTGACAGTGACAGTCGTCTTGCGGGTGTTCTCGGCTCGACCCGTTTACTGGTGAACAGTCTGCATCATCAATCGGTGGAGCAAGTCGCGCCCGGTGCTGTCGTGACCGCGAAATCGCCGGATGGGGTGGTCGAGGCGCTGGAAGTCCCTGACCGCCATTTCGCCCTGAGCGTTCAGTGGCATCCCGAAGATTTGTATCAGGACGACGAGGCGATGCTGCGCCTGTTCACCGCGTTTGTGCAAGCCGCGCGAGAGCGAGCAGCCACCCGTGAGCGATCAGCCTCGCAATACTAGCGCGATTGGCGTTTTCGATTCTGGCGTTGGCGGGTTATCGGTACTGCGCGAAATCCATCGCCTGCTGCCGGATATTCCCACCCTCTATTTTGCCGATCAGGGACATCTCCCATACGGACCTCGTTCGCCGGAAGAAATCCAGCGTTTTGTCGAAGCGATTGTCGAATTTTTAATCGAACGCGGGGCGGGCGTGATCGTGATTGCCTGCCACACCGCCAGCGCCGTCAGCCTGATTGATCTGCGGGCGCGTTTCCCGCACGTGCCGTTCGTGGGGATGGAGCCTGCGGTCAAGCCCGCCGCCGAATCGACCAAGACGGGTGTGATCGGCGTCCTCAGCACCTTGATCACGGCGAATGGCGAACTTTACCGCAGTGTCCGTGAGCGCTTTGCATCAGACGTGAAGGTGATCACGCAGGTTGCGCCGGAACTAGTGCTGATGGTGGAAGAGGGCAGCGCGGAAAAACCAGAGAGCCAAGAAACGATTCGCAAATTGCTTCATCCGATGCTGGACGAAGGCGCAGACCGGATCGTGCTGGCGTGTACCCATTTCCCGTTTCTGAAAGCACAATTGGAAGCCGTGACCGACGTACCGCTGATCGATCCTGCGCCTGCGGTGGCGCGGCAGACAGCGCGGGTGATGCCGCCGACGATACAACCTTCAGGTGGTGAAAATGTCTATTACACCAGCGGCGACCCTGAAGCATTCCGCGCGGCATTGAAGCGACTGATCGGCGTGGAAGACGCACGGGCGGTTGGTATACGCTGGCAAGATGGGAAGCCCGTTGAGGATTAGGACAGTAATCTCAATTCTGGCGGTAGGTGTCCGGTTTCGTTGTACGCCAGCAGTTTCATTCGCCCCGTCGCGCCGATACCGCATCGGGTGATGCTGCAATGCATGGTTTCAAAACTCAACCATCTTTCGGCGGGCATATCCAGCAGGCGAGTTAGAAAGTAATCCATAATATTGCCGTGCGCGATGATCAGCGTGTGCAAGTCGTGGTCGTCGGGCGGGTGAAACAATCTGTCAAAGGTTTCGTCGGCAGCCATTCGCCCATTATGCACATCCTCTGAGGTCAGGTTTGGTAGATGCGTGGCAAAGTGTTCGGTCAAATCCCTCGGAATGCAGGGGACAAC
>DATGQJ010000293.1:0-4113 GCA_035304265.1 Oceanobacillus sp. | reverse complement strand
TGGCGGCGCAGACGGACGGCGCGTAAATGGCAGTTCGCCTTTTTCCCATGCCACCAGCAGCGGCACGGCGATAAAGATAGACGAGTATGTACCACTCAATAGTCCGATGAACAGAATAGCGATGAACTGCTTAATCGATTCGCCCCCGAACAGCAAAATCGCCGCCATAATGAAAAAGGCGTTCAACTGCGTTGCCAGCGAACGGTGTATTGTCTCCAAAATACTGCGATTGACAATCGTTTCGTAGGGTTCGCCTAGATATTTGGGGATATTCTCGCGGATGCGGTCAAACATGACGATGGTATCCTGTACCGAGAAACCGACAACCGTGAGCACCGCCGTCAGGAACAGCGCATCGACTTCCCACCCCAACAGTAGTCCTGCCAATGACATCACGCCGGACACGATCAGGATGTCGTGAAACATGGCAACAATCGCACATACACCGTATCGCAATGCATAGGGGACTTGCCGGAAGGCGACAACGATGAAAACTGTGACGACCAAGGCAGCGACCAGCACAGCGAGGAACGCCGACTGGGTGACTTCCCTTCCGACAGTGCCGGAAACCTGTTCAACGCGCAATCTATCCCGATCAAGTGGTGCGATCTCGCTCAGTTCGTTCAGGATTTGCTCGGTGGTTTGCTGATCCTGAAACGAGGCACGCACCGACCAACGGTTTTCGACAGGATCGCCTAAGCGCTGAATGGACACGTCACGGTTGCCGTTGCGCTCGAACACGTCCTGAATATTCGCTTCGTTTGCGCCCTCATCTGTGAATCGTAGTTCGTAGATGCTTCCGCCAACGAAATCGTTACTCAGGCGGAATAATATTCCCGTCGTCGCCACCGAGTAAAGCATGATCAGAATACCGGGGATGATAACAGCGGCGGATAGCAGAAAGAAGTATCGACGTTTCTGGACAAGATTGAACATGGTTTGCTCTCTCGGTTACACGCCCAACAGCCATGCCCGCTGTTGAATCGGTCTGCGCAGTAGTGCGACTATCAGATGCAGAAAAGTTCGAGTGACGATCACGGCGGTGAAGAGGTTGACGATCAAACCCAGCGCCAGCGTGACCGCGAAACCCGCGACGATGCTTGCCCCCGGTGTTTGTCCGAACATAAACAGAATGCCGCAGATAATGATGGTGGAAAAGTTCGAGTCACGGATGGATTGCCACGCCCGGTTGAAGCCTACCTCAAGTGCGCTGTCGAGATCGCTGCCCGCCCGCATCTCTTCTTTGATTCGCTCGAAGATCAGGATATTGCCGTCTACTGCGGTACCAATCGAAATCAGAAACCCGGTGATAGCGGGAAGCGTAAGGGTGATGGGTATGAGTTTGAATATAGCGAAGTTGAGCAAAATGAAGACCAGCAGCGCAAGATTGGCAGCGATACCGGGAACACGGTAATAGATGAGCATGAACAGCAGGACGACGACCACACCGATGACTCCGGCGCGGATACTCAGGTTGACCGATTCTTGTCCGAGTGTCGCGCCAACCGTCTCCGCGCTCTCGACCCGCAGCGGAATGGGAAGCGCACCGGAACGTAGTTGCAAGGCAAGCTGTTTTGCCTCTTGTTCGGTGAAGTTGCCCTGAATCACGCCACCTGTATCTAACCGTGCTTCGATAACTGGTGCGGAGAGTACAACCCCATCCAGCACCAATGCCAGCGGCTGACCAATGTGCGATTGCGTGAAAGGACCAAAAATTGCTGCCCCGTTCGGTGTGAGTTCGAAGCTGATGAACCAGTTGCCGAATTCGGTCTGCGCGACGGCAGCTTGTAAGTCAGCGCCCGTCATAATGGTCTCGAACGGCTGTCCAGTGAGGGGGTTCACAGCGGGGGGAACTTCAGGTTCTGCGGCTTCAGGCGTGGATGATATACCTTCCGCTGCCGCCGCTGCTTCGCGCTGCTGTTGGATGATGACTTGTTGAGTCGTGAGAATGCGCCTTCCCACAAATTGCTGCGCTTGCCCGCCTAAACCGGAGAAATCGACAAATTCCAGCGCGGCGGTTTGCTGGATGGTCTCAATCGCCTGTTCACGGTCGGTGATGCCGGGAAGTTCGACCAGAATGCGGTTGCTGCCCTGCACTTGCACAGTTGGCTCGGTGACTCCAAGGGCATTGACGCGCCGTGCGACGTTATTTGCGGCTTGCTGTAAGTCGGCGGCAGTGAACGACCCCGGCGGTAGCTCTGCTTCCAGTAATACGCGCAGCCCGCCCACAAGGTCGAGACCGAGACTTTGCCGAACGTCGAGCACAACGTCAACTTCGCCGTCGTTGTTGCTGTCCCAGTGGATGCCTTGTGTATCCGGCAGGCTGACCCACCCGGCAAATAGGCAGAGGAGAATGATGACGATTAACCATCCAACGTGACGATTCACGAAAATTGCCTTTCTGTGGCGTGTGCTGTAGTTACCCTGTCATAGGGCTTGATGAGGACTCACTTGTTTTCCTGTGGAAGCGGTTGCGCGAATTCTTCAGGGTCGTATGGGCGGAGCAGCGAAGCGACAAGCATCCTCACGACCACACCGTCGGCGATTTCGACGTGGGCAATTCCTTTTTCTGCGTCGATTTCGAGTACCCGCCCGACAATCCCGCCGAACGTGATCATTTCGTCCCCTGCTTTGGCTTCGCGGACGTAACGTTGTTGCTTCTGGTAATCGCGTTGTCGCGGGAAAATGACCATCGACCAGTAAGCGCCCAACCCCAGCACCAACAGTACCCCGATCAGTATAAATTCGTCCATCCTCTGCCTCGAGATTGTGTCCTTAGCTTGACCACCCGCGCTATTGTACCTAAAATACGGTGCGTTGTGGCATTCTGAAGATGGAGTTGCCCATGAAAAGGCTGTTGTGGTTTGTTATTTGCCTGTTGTTTTTGCCCGTTGTTCCCGTTGGCGCAGGGGAGCAGACCCTCTCCGTCAACGGCAATAATCAGAATAGTGTCTGGTTTATCAGCGGTGAAGCATCGCTGGTGATGAATGGGTTCGATCTGAATGCTGCTGGCATTGCTCTGCCGGCAACGATAGATCGCGTGAGTATTGCGGTGAATACCCCGACGCCGGGTGTTCCCATTGATGTGGTGATTTATCAAGATGCGAACGGTGGCTCACCTGTGGATGCGACGCTGGCGGGAAGGACGCAGGTCGATATTACGCAGGCGGGAACCTTTACCACGACCTTTTCCCCACCCGTTACGGTGACGCAGCCTGCCGTCTGGGTTGGCTTCTACCTGCCTGTCGATTTCCGTTTCTTGGGCGACACATCAGGCTCATCGGTATTGACCTACTGGGCGTGGACTCCAAATGGACGGTTCGACGTTGCCAACCTCGCTTCGGCACAGGTGCTTGGACCTGCCGATGGCTCTGCGCCTGTGAATATCGACATGGGCGGCAAAGCGCGGATCACGCTTGAGATTACGGGGGCTGGTGGCAGCACCGGCGTTCCGCTTATCACGCAGACGGTGGGCGCGGCGAACGTCAATCTTGCGGTGCTGCAAACCTTCGAAGACTGCCCTGCGCTCATGTGGGATACGGATGATGAGTACACCAGCTATCTTGATAATCTCAACGTTCACTGTCGTGAGGTTGCATCATACCTTTCCCCGCCTGATCCGGCTGGTTATGTGCGGCGCGGAGCGTTGTATGACATGCAGTTCTATCAGCAGTCGGGTATTGTCACTGGACGCCTGAATGTAGCGGCGGTCACCCACTGCATCCGCCCTGCTCCAGAGGATTTGGATCGCGCCGTCATCGGGAATGCGTATGGCTTCCCACGCACGTGGCGTATTCTGCCGACGCAGCGGTTTGGCGACATTGTATGCGCTGAAATTCGGCGTGGTGGCAATCTGTCCTACTTCGTGCCGGGGTAAGTGACGAATGCGCGTTGAGACCAATGAGAAACTGCTTCGCAGAAATCGTAGAATCGCGCAGTATATGTTCTTTGCGAGTTTCGGTATCCCGATTGTCGGCTTGTTTCTGATCAACCAGCAGGCAGCAACTCCAACGTCACAGAATGTGCTTGTGGGTTTCATCATCCCGCTTGTGGTGCTGCCTGCGGCTTACATCATCACCATGCTTTCGGTACGGATGGCAAATCTCTGGGTGA
>DATGQJ010000292.1:0-2545 GCA_035304265.1 Oceanobacillus sp. | reverse complement strand
CAGGAGCGCTGCGCCATGAACTTCGTCAACCCAAGCCGCACGTTGACCTTCAGCATGTCGCCCGACGATCTGGAAACCTTGCAGCAGAGCACCCCGATCCGAGAGTGGGTGACCGATGCGTCTGCTGCCCTCATCTTCGATGAAGAAGCGGCACGAATGGAGTCGCTACTGGTAGGGAATTACGCTGATGGGGCATACGCGCTGGAAGTGCTGATCGATACGTCCGATCCGCAGTTGTATCGCGTCTATTTCGATATAGCCTTCGTGGATTAGGGGCGGGATATTCCCGCCCCGTTTTTTTATTTTAACGTGAGTTATGGATATTCACCTCACCCCGTCTCGCTTCGCTCGACTCCCCCTCAGCCACGAAGTGGAGAGGGGGCTGGGGGGTGAGGTTTCTTGAATTCAAAAACCTTTTCCATAACTGACGTTATTTTATTGCTCAATAACGGGACGTTCTGCAAGCAGGGTTGTCGCGATACCATGCGCCCATTCACGGATTTCGTCCCAGTTGCGGAAGTCACCCATCGGCGCTCTGACCGCCTTCACGATCAGCCGTTCGCCCAAACCCAGACGCGCAGGATCGATCTTGCCGACGAACACGTGATGGTCGCGGGGCTTCGCGCCGCCTAGCGGGGCAGCGAGCATGTTCGGATCGTCGTTTGGCTTCGGGTCTTCCGCGCCAACCGGTCCGCTGCTGAATACCCAGAAAGGCACTTTGGAAAGCTGGGTGCGGAAGGTTTCGGCAAAGCGTTTCGCTGCTGGTAGCCAGCTTCCGGCGTAGATGGCGCTGCCAAAGACCACTGCATCGTAATTTGAAACCTGAATAACTGTTTCTACGGGTTGTAGATCAACATCAAGCCCCTGCGATTTTAGTTCCTGTGCAATGGCTTCAGCGATTTCGCGGGTGCTCCCGTGCTTACTCGCCACAGCGACAAGGATTCTCATGAGATTACCTCCCAACAACCTATGAACGCCGCCGCGAATTGTAATCTTTGTCGGAAGGCAGGGTGAGTTGTAGAGATCACGGTTTAGGGTAGACGAACGTCACACGTGTCGTTTTTCTTCCGCTTACGTCTGAAATTCAGCCCACATGATCCGGTGGTCGGAGATGTAATAGCGCATGAAAGCGAAAAAGTTGCTTTCCGAGCCACGATCCCACAACGTCTTGAACAATGCGCCGTCGAAATCGAATATTCCCGTTTTTCCGGTGAAGTCGTTTTCCGTCTCGCCCGGAAAGAACGCGATCTGATCGTAGTGGCTATCGCTGGCAATCGAAGAACCGATTTCTGAGGAATGCTTTGGAAGGTGCAGCCCGCGCTTGGTCAATGCGTCGAAAATCGGGTCGCCTGCCTGTGCTTTTGGAAGGTTGAAGTCACCGAGCGCGACAATATCCTTGAGATAGACGTTCTTGCTTTTCCGCCGCAGGTCCGCCCAACGAGCAACCGCATAGGTCTCCAAACTGCGCCGGTTCATCGAGCGTTTGCTCTCACTGCCAAAGTACAGATGCACGTTCACCAGCACAAACTTGAAATTTCCCGCCTGAAATGTCGCCAGATAAGGATTGCGATCAAAGCCGTCGAACTTCTGCTCAATGCCGGGCAGCTTCACGTTCCGCAGATCACTTGGCGGGATGGCGATTTCGCCCACTTTTTCGAGCAGGGTGACTTTCGTCGTGTCGTACACAAATGCCAACCGTTCTTTGTTTCCGGCAATATCCGAGAACAGGCAGCGGTAGGACGCGGGCAAGTGCTGGCAGATTGCCCGTAGTCCGGCGAGATTGTCGTTGACTTCCTGAATGGCAACGATGTCGAACCAACTGACCAAATGAGCGATCAGTTGATAATCGGACTCGCGGCGTTCCTGCACGCCGAGGTTGGCTATATTCCACGTTGCCAGCAGCAGCCGATTTGCCGCTTTCGGCGGAATGGCGCGTCCCGGCTTGGTGTCACGGTACTGGTTGAGCGCGTTGATTTCGGCGGTTACGTCGTAGTCGTAATCGAAGGTCGGCTTGGGAAAGGGGGGCATGATGCTATTCCTGTTTTCATCCTCTGATTTAGTAATGCCGACCAGAGGCAAAAAATCACAGTCTTATTTCTCTGCGAACAATTCCGGGATGTGCTCCGCAGTGACAAACGTTCGGAGTTCGTCCGAAATCTTGTCCACCTCATCGGCGCGAATCCAGCGATAGGTGAAGACTTCGCCTGCATCATTGCCTTCGCCCGTCACCTGATACTGCCACGCTTGCGGCGTCTCTACAGGCGGCGACATCAAAAAGTCGTGTCGTTCCACATTCGCCATGATGAACGGCTTGAAGTAGTGATGCTCGCCCAGTTTGCTGAGAATGCGGGGTTGCTGCCAGCCCAATTCTTCTTCAATCTCGCGGAACAAGCCTTCTTCAGGCATTTCGTCTTTTTCGAGATTGCCGCCGGGGAAACGCAGCCCGTCGGCATCGGGAAATGTTAGCGTGAGCAGTTCCCATACCCCATCTTCCGCCTGCCGGATGAACAGCCCGAAGGCTTTGCGTTTGAGTTTCATCATGCCC
>DATGQJ010000291.1:0-3923 GCA_035304265.1 Oceanobacillus sp. | reverse complement strand
TTTGGCGTGTTATGGCTGCTCTTCTTTCCCTCGCATCAACTCTGAAAGCCGCGCTTTTAATTCTGCCCGCTGGCGATCATAATCCTCTTTGGGAATTTTGTTCGCCTCGAAATCCTGATCCAGCGCCGCGATTTGTTCCAGTACGATGTCGATCAACTGTGTCTCGCGGGCAAGCGCCCCTCGTCGCCGTGGAATGGTTCCGGTGGGCGAGGTAGATTCGCCGCTGGTTTCCAGCATCACGCCCCGGTTCCGGTTGGTATACAGGAACAGCGCACCAACCCCCACCAAAACGACGACCACAATGATCACCACAATCGGCAGAATATTATCGGATGATGCGGCGACGGGCGCACTGGCTACCGTTGAGGCTGTCCCACCCTGTCCGGCAAGTTCAAAGCCGATCACGCCGCCCGGTGGCAGGTTGAGGTTTGCGCCGTAACTGGCATACTGGGCGCTGCCAACAATTTCCAACCCGCCGGATTCAAGCTGCTGGCTGGTAACGCGGACGGCTTCGGGACGCACCAGAAGGCGCACGGGACCGTTCAGCGCATAATTTAATTCCTGCTCGATGATCGCGCCATCGCCGTAGCCCACGAAGTAGCCCAACTGGACAATGTGTTCTTCACCGGGCAGCACCGGCGCGGTATCGAAGACGGTGAACTCTTCCTGCACGAAAACGTAGCGGTTCTGTTCCGGGAAGCCCGCCACAATCGCGCCGGGTGGCAGTGGCAGCACCAGTGAAACCAGCCGGTTATCGGGCGTTCGTTGGCTGGTGCTGAATGCGCGGTCCGAGTTGTTGCGGATGCTGAAAAACTGCGCCACTTCCAGCCGATCATCTGCCACAGTCACCTGCGTGACCATCCCGACGATCTCGATCACGTCAGGGTCTTCCGTCAGTTCGTAGATGGTGAGCGAGAGCGTCGCCGGATTGCCTGTGAGTTGGTTGCCCTGTGTCAGCGGCGTCGAAAACACGTGGTCGCGGTACGCGGTTGTGACCGTGTACGTTGCTTCCGGTAAGAGGGGAACGTTGTCAAAGCGGTATTCGCCATTGGCGTCTGCCGTCGTCTGGTACTGTTCGCTGCTCTCGTCTGTGATGATGAACAGGGTCACTCCCAGATCAGCGGGAACACTTCCGCTTGCCGTGCCGTTCGTCACCTGCCCAACGATGCTGATAGCGTCAGTGGGCTGCGCGAATGCAGCGGACGAAACCAGCAGCGCAGCAATTAGGCATAAGCATATGAATTGGCGGGTGAGTCGATGTATGAACAAGGGACGCCTTCATCTATTATAGAAATAAAGATAACCGAACCAATTTTATTCTACAACGGATTCGGTCTGCATTTGCTTGTCGAGCCGCGCCTTACGCACAGCGGCTTCAATTGCCTCGTCAATCGCGTTGTCGATGGCGGCATCGTCCGCTGCTGTCGGCGCAATCATTTCGTGATCCGCCAGTGTATCCAGCGCCTTCAACACCTGCACGCCCCGCGCCGCCCAGACCTCGCGTTCCTGTTCGTATTCGGCATCCGCGATTTTGCCGAGCGCATGATCCTCGTCCAGATCGCGGATGTTGCGCAAAACGCGCTCGTAGTAAACCAGCAGGCGTTCGCGCTGTTTTTCCGCGAGTGGATCGCCCTGCACCTTTTCACGCCTCACCAGCGGCATTCCTATGAAAATCAGGACGAGCGCGGTGAGAAAAATTCCGACGATCAGACCTTCGGTGCTCATGAGTATTCACCTGCCTGAAGCAGACGATCCAGCGTATCGGTAAGCTGTTCCTCGTCTTCCAGAAACCAGAAGAAATCTACCACGTTACCCGCTTGGTCGATCACGAAGGTTTCCGGCACGCCCTGAATGAAGTAGAGTTCTTCGCTGATCACCGTGCCTACGTCCGGTGCATTGGGGTAGGTGACGCCATATTCCGCCATAAACGCCCGCGAATCATTCTCGTCGTCCACGTAGGTAATGCCGAGAATCATCACGCCCTGATCACGGTAGCGTTCCCATATGGATTGAAAACGTGGTGCTTCGTCGCGACAGGGTCCGCACCAGCTTGCCCAGAAATTGACCACCACCGGACGCCCACGCAATTCGGATAGGCGGATGGTTTCGCCGTCAAAGGTCGTCACCATGAAGTCGGGCGCTTGTCCGCTGGTCGGCTGTCCCTGCTTGGCACGCAGCAGCGCGACGCCCACCACGATCACTACCATCAATATTCCCGCCAGCAGCACAATCGAGCCGAGGCTCAATCCCCGTCGTGGGGCGGCTGGCTCGGCGGGTTCCAGTTCCTTCAGAATATCCAGATCAGTCATTACCCTACGTTTCTGCTTTAATCTCGATCAAATCACCGGGTTGAATCGTTTCCAATGCGCTTCGTACCTGCGGCATCAGTGGCTGAAGATACTCCATGTTATTCCGCAGTGCCTTCAATACAACAAATCCGATCTTCATACCCGTCAAATTTTGCTGGTAGCGAATCCCCTTGTCGAAGGTAATAAAAACATCAAATTCATCAACCATGAGCCTCAAGAGTTCACCGTTTTTCTTTGAAGCCCAACCCATCTGTGGCACGGTAAAAACGTCATGTCCCACGAGTTCGCGTTTCAACGGTCTGGGCAGGCATTCATCCAGCAGGATTCTCATGGTTTGCCATGTGTGCTGCGACGACAAGTTCTGCGGCTAAGTCGAGAAACCGGATAACCTGCTCTCTTAGACGGTTGGAAAATCGTCCAAAAACTGCTCGATGGAGTCGCCGCCGATCAGATAATCGGTCAGATTTTTTATCGGCACGCGCGTTCCGTAAAAGACGGGAGTTCCGCCGAGAATATCGGGATCAACGTTTACGAGAGGCTTGTCCACAATCCAACCTCCTTCACCCGTCCAAATCCTTTTCCAGCAGTTGACGATAAGGATCATCCAACGTGTCACTCGGCGGCGCTATTCCGCCTTCTGTCGTAAGTTTCGGCGTAGCACGATGACCCCGCCAGCGCAAAAACGTGATCACGCCGATCACCAGCACGATCACCGCAAAAACATACGGCGTGTAAATCGAGAGCGCCCGCAGCGTCGGATCGAGCGGTGTTCCCGCCGCGCGTTCGCCGTAGCGCCGCACGAAATCCGCGACGATTTGATCTTCGCTTTGTCCCGCTTCCAACTGGCGGCGAATATCCTCACGCCAACTGACACATGCCGCCGTCTGGCAGGCATCCAGCCGTTCATTTGGACACACCGGACAGTACAACCTCTGCGCGACGGCATTCACCTCGTCCGCCGTCACCACGCCATCGTCCAATGCCTCTTGTGCGAAGGCGGGCGGCGCAATAACAAGCAACAGCAGGACGAAACCGCCAAGAAGCGAAGAACTTATGAAAAGAGTCGCTGCGTAATGCTTCAGCGATAGAATTTTTCTCCCCTCTCCCCGTTTACGTGGGGGTGTGGGGTTCACTCTACCAATACCGCCTCTCACGTTCATCACGCTACCGCCCCCGCGCGTCGCGTTGCCAGCGCCCGCTGGCGCACGTGTGCAGGCAAAGTCTCGCTCGGTCCCACCGAGATGATCGTCCCCAGAATCAGGATCAAGCCACCCCACCACACCAGATTGATCAGCGGGTTGATGTACACCTTGAAGGTCGCCGTGTCGCCTTCCCATCCGGCGAGCAGCACGTAAAAGTCGTTTTCGAGCGTGCTGTGTGCCCCTGCAATGTGCATTATCATCGGGTCTTGATCTTCGGCTGTGGGGTAGATGTCGTGGCGTGGGCGCACCGAAGCAAGCGTCTGTCCATTACGGCTCACCGTCACAGTGGCGATATTCATGATGCGCCCGTCTTCGGCAATCTGCCCCGGCGCGATTCCGTTATAGGTCATCGTATAGCCGTTCAGTTGCAGGCTTTCGCCCACGCGCAGGGTGCGCTGTGTCTCTGCCTGAA
>DATGQJ010000290.1:0-3669 GCA_035304265.1 Oceanobacillus sp. | reverse complement strand
GTCACGGTAGGCGGATTAGAACGCATCATGCGGGCGACGGGTACGTTGTCGAGCAGGTCTTGAACCACGACTTGCTGGTAGCTCTGCACTGCCGCATTGTTCAAGAACCAGCCGATAAACACGAGCCACAGCCCGTTGACGACGCCGCCGCCAAAGACCGGCACGCGCCCGCCGAAGATCATCAGCACGCCCGCAATGATGAACAGCCACGCGACAGCCTGACCGACCCACGACGCCCAGCGGGTGGCGCGGCGCAGATTGTTGGTCGCCGCCCACAGAATCGAACGCAGTACGCGCCCGCCATCCAGCGGGAAGCCCGGAATCAGGTTGAAAAGCGCGAGAGTAACGTTGACCGACCCCAGCCAGAGAAGCAGGGTGGTCAGCGGCGTTAGCTGCCTCACGACGGCTTCAGGGTTATTGAGGGTTTCCATTGCCGCCGTGTTCAGTCCGGCAAGCGACAGCAGCGCGAATCCGATGACGAAGCTGGCAATCGGTCCAACAATCGTGATCAGGAATTCCGCGCGTGGCGACTGCGGTTCGCGCTGAATGTTGGCGACGCCGCCGAACAAGAACAGGGTGATGTTGCGAACCGGGATGCCCTGTGCCCGTGCCATCAGCGAATGTGCCAGTTCGTGCGCCAGCACCGAGATGAAGAACAGCAGCGCCGCGACAATCGCCGTGATCCAAGCAATCGCGCCCCACTCCGGATGAAGCGCGAAAAATGACGTTCCCAGATTCCACGTGATCAGGAAAAAGATCAGGAACCAACTCCAGTCAATGCGGATGTGTATGCCAAAGATTCGTCCAAGGTCGATGCCAGATTGCATATGACATGCTCCTTGTATGCTGTTTTGATTAATTACATTATAAATTAAAGTGAGTAGAGAATCAAGCAGAGGAGGCGTGTTAAGCGCTTGATACCCCTCATCCCCCAGCCCCTTCTCCCACGCAAGCGGGGAGAAGGGGAGCGATCATCATGGTTATGTCCCGTTTAAGTGGGCTGAAGGGTAATCACGGCAGCAAAGTACACAACACGCTCTGGAGCGTGTCTGAAAATTGGATGTTGCGTCGGGTCTCTGGGCGCACACGCAGGTTCGGGCGAACCCATAGATTCGCTTCTACAAGACCCGTTCGTGGGTAGGGGCAGACCTGCGTGTCTGCCCGGCATGTCTCTGAAAATTCAGGTTTTCTTTCGTGTGGAATTTCCAGACACACCCTAGTCCAGATCATCCAACGGAATGCCGTCGGCGTTTGCCAGCGCGATCAGGGTGTCGTCGTCGAAGGCGGAGAGCGAGTCGATGAGCGTGCCCGGCTCGTAGCCCTTCAACTGTTCCATTTTCTCGATCAAGCGGATGCGCTGTTGCTCGGTCAGTTTTCCGCTGTAGCCATCGTCTTCGGCGGTGGCTTCGCCTGTGCCGTTGGTGCTTTCGTGTAATGCCGTTGGCAGCCATTCGGCGCGGGGGTATTGCTTCGCCGTGATTTCGTCAATCCATTCGTCCATGCTTTCGGTCTTGTGGGTGGGATCGCCAAAGGGGACGGCAACCTGCACCAGTGAGACTTTGCCGGGCGCGACGATGAATCCACGCCCGCGCGGAAGCTCGGTCTGGCTGTAGCTGCGCGGGACCGCGCCGTAGAAAGGACTGCTTTCGGCGGTTTCCACGTCCATCGCCAAGCCGAAGCGGTTGGCAGTGACCGGGCGCACCAGTTCGTCGCCCGAACTAAAACTGCTGCGCATTCCCGCCAGCACGAAGTGTAAGCCCTGTCTGCCGTAGCGCCGCGCCAGATCGCCCAGACGCTTGCGGATGTCGATGGGTGCATTGTGTGGGGCGAGTTCGTCCATCTCTTCGTAGCTGTCCATCAGCACGAAGACTTCGCGGGGCGGGCGGTTGCGCGTGTGGATGAACTCGTTTTCAAGCTGCTCCACCAGTTCGACCATCTGGCTGGTTTCAGTGATCACCTGCCCGCCGATCACGTGGGGAAGTTCATCCAGCCGCCGTCTGCCGCCATAATCCGCCAAGCCGCCCTGATAATCTACCAGTACGAGCGCGACCTGCTCTGGCGTGTAACGATGCGCCAGCGAGAAGATGAAGGTTTGCAGGGCGTTGGTCTTTCCGGTGGAAGGCTGCCCGGCGATTAAGAAGTGCGATTTCTGATCCAGCGTGACCAACGCGGGCTGCAAATCGTAGTCCGACTTTCCGATGACGGCGGAGGCAACGCCTGTGCCATCGACGCTGGCGCTTTCCACCAGCAGCCTGCGCAGATCGATCAACTTCTCCAACTCGGTGATCTGCGGCGGGCGGCTGTTATCCGCGCCTGCTTTCTTGAGGATGTTCAACAGTTCGAGCAGGCGGTCATTCTCGGACTTTGCTTCTTCGCCTTCGACCAAGCCAAGCGGCATTGCCACCTGCACTTCAAGCACGCTGCGGTCAATCTTGCGCAAGCCGCGTCCGGCGATTTCGTCCACCGGACGCGCCCCGCGCCCCACAACCGCCGTATACTCGCCATCATCGGACAGTTTCAGGCTGATGCGTTCCGGCAAAAGGTTGAACAGCTTGCCGACAGCGCTGGTTTGCTCGCCCGTGACGATGAAATGCACGCCGTTGGACAAACCCTCGCGCACCAGCGACGCCAGCACGTCCAACTGCGCTTCGTAAGTGCCTTTGAACTCGGCGAAGTTGTCGATCACCACCAGTACAGCGGGCAGCTTTTGCGGCAAATCAGCGCGGCGCTTGCGCGGTTCGAGGCTGTTGAACTCGAAGGCGTTGGAGACGTTGGCGCGGCTGATGATTTCTTTGCGTTCGTCGATGATCTGTTCCAGCTTGCGCAAAAGCCGCTCCACGCGCTCTTTTTCGTGGGCGACGATGTACGCGCCTGTGTGCGGCATGTCCTCGAAGATTTGCAGGCTGCGATTGCCAAAGTCGAGGATGTAGAGATACAGGTCATCGGGCGCGTGGGTTGCCACCAGCACGGTAATGACCGAGCGCAGCAACGTGCTTTTGCCCCAGCCGGACGCGCCGAACACCGCGTAGTGACCGAGCGTGAAATCGACGGTCAGCGCCAGTAGCCGCGCATTCGACGGATCATCAATCAAGCCGATGACGGCACGCATGGCGCGGTTTTCCCAGTCCACGTTCCGCCATTTGTCGCGCCCACTCAACCACTGCGGAATCGCCGGACACAGGCTGAATCGCTGATCGCGTTCGAGTTCGGCGCTGATGAAGTCGAAATCGTCATCGACCAGATAATCGACCTCGATTCCGGTGTCCTGATCCAGCGAAATGTAAGTGGGTAATGGGCTGGGCCACGGCTTGCGCCAAGGGCGATCTTCCTTGCCATATTTCTGCGCGGCGAGTTTCGCCATCCGGCGCACCATCACGTCGTAAGTCGGTTCGTCCTCTTCCTTGCCGAGATCGCTTTCCCAGATCAGCGGGCGCGATTCGTAGCGCTCGAAGGGAGAGTAGTCGTCGCGGGTGTAAGGCTCGCCTGTGTAGCCGACTTGAATCAACTCAAGGCTCTCGCTGCCCACCTGCAAATAGCCGCGTCCGGGAATGCTCGGTAGATAACTGGCGTCGGGCAGGCGCAGCAGTTCGCTGCTTTCCTCGCGGGTTTCCACGCGCAGGCAGATGCGGAACTTGATGTTCGCCCGCATCTGGTCGGTGACTCCGGTTG
>DATGQJ010000289.1:0-5714 GCA_035304265.1 Oceanobacillus sp. | reverse complement strand
AGACGATGGGGCGCAACTGCGGCTACCTCGCCTTGATGGGGGGCATCCTCGGCGGTGCGGAAATCATCATTACGCCGGAACGTCCTCCCACAATGGAGGAAGTCGCTTTAGCGCTAGAAGACGCCTACGTGCGGGGCAAGTCTCATGCGATTGCCGTGATAGCTGAAGGCGCTCCATACAAGGCGACGGAACTGGCTGACTATTTGTCGAAACACCACGAAATCGGCTTCGAGATGCGTTTGACGATTCTGGGTCACATTCAGCGAGGGGGTAGACCGACGGCATTTGACCGCTTGCTGGCAACGCGCATGGGCGTGAAAGCAGTCCGCGCTCTGATGGACGGCGAGTCGGGCGTGATGACGGCGGTGGTCGGGCGCAAGATGGAGACCATCCCAATTGAAGAAGCCATCAAGGAAATACGCACGATCTCGGAGAGTTACTTCGAGATGGCGAAGTTCCTGGCACGGTAGAGGAAGACCCGCAACTCTGATCGACGAGGGATATGTCGTATACACATCCCTCGTCGTGTTTGAATCATCCTGTCTGCAACCTCAAATTGACTTCAAGACCGCCGACTCGCCTCAGCCACAGCAGCCAGCCGATACACAGCGCCAGAATCGAAATTCCCGGAAAGACTGAACGGTGAAATCCTTGGTAGTTCGGATCATAGGGAACCGACGGATAGGGGTAGAGGACGTTGTTGTTGATCATGGCGGCGGCGTAGAAGACGATCAGCAGTAAACACCAGAAAATCGCATTGCTCATCACATACTGAATCGCCAGCGAGGGACGACGGCGCAGCGAAGGCAGCACCACCCCCATACTCGCAAGCATGAGCGCCAGCGCGACAATCTGCCCGCCACCTGTTTCAAAAAGGTCGTTCAGCGAACGCTGCCACGTGTCTAATTCGGGACGGGTTAACGCCGTATCCCACGGTGCCATAATCAACGATGTAAAAAAGGCGAGGGTGTAATACAGGATAAGCCACGTCAGGACAAGCACCGCGATCATTCCCCAACGTTTTACCACTTGAACCTCCGTTAGAACTTGAGCATTCACCCAGAGAATATACATCAATTAAGCTGGTCGAGAGAGGTCTGAATTTCAGGGTCGGTCAGGTTGGTAATGGCTTGCAGATCCGCCCCTGAAATCGGAAATCGTCGCAGCGGGATACCGGGCAGTGAGATAGCGTTGCACATCTTCGAGCAGCGTACTGGACATAGGTTGCATCCTTAAGGGAGTGCAGAAGGAGTTTTAGGTTTCGTTCTCATCACTGCCTTCGTCGCTCACGTCGGCGATGCGGGCGCGAAGGAGCGTGATCAGGGCATTCACCGGCACGCGCAGGTCAACGCCGCGCTGCCCGCCGCTGACGAGGATGTGCTGCAACTCAGTGGCAGGTTTGTCGAGGAACACCGTCCAGTTCTTGTGAGTCAGCGCCAGCGCACTAATGCCACCGACCTTCAACCCGGTCATCGCCTCGGCGTCCTTGTGCGCTGCCATACGGACTTTCTTCACGCCTGCCGCCTGTGCCAGTCGCTTCAAATTAAGGCGGCGATTGGCGGCGATCATCACCAGATAGGGTTTGGGGCTGCCTTCCGGCTCGACTACCAGCGTTTTGTAAACCATATATGGCGGAATGCCCAACACCTCGGCGATTTCTTCTGCATCACGCATCTCGTCCGAAAATTCGAGCACTTCGTAGGGGATTTTGTGCTGCTCCAACAGCCGCATCGAATTGAGTTTGGTTTTCATATTGACCTGTCGAGGAAGTGGTTTTGAAACTTTCTATAAAGTGCCTTCGTCTAAATACGGCGTTGATAATATCTTCGATGCAACGCATCGTTGAAAGGCTACTATAACATGACATCGACAGCACAGTCACCATACACGGTGACGTCGCAGGGATGTTGGTGGCTTTTGCGTCGTGGGCTGAAGTGGCTTGGAATCCTTCTCGTCGTGGTGGTTGCCGCTGGCGTTGTTTTTCAAACCGCCGCGACTGAGATGGACGGGCGCAATTATGCTCCACGCGGTCAGCAATATAACGTCAACGGACATCAGATGCATCTGTACTGCACGGGCGAGGGCAGCCCAACTGTCGTCCTCGAAGCGGGCGGATACGCCGAGTCGTTGTGGTGGTATCAGGTTCAGAACCAACTCGCGGAACATACGCAGGTGTGTTCGTATGACCGGGCAGGCTTGGGCTGGAGCGAGCCAGACTCATAACCGGGCGCTCGAATGCCAGCCGAAATTGCTGGCGAACTGCACAGGTTGTTGACCAACGCGGGTATCTCTGGTCCTCACGTGATGGTCGGGCATTCGCTGGGCGGCATGTATGTGCGGATGTATGCCATCCAGTATCCTGACGAGGTTGCAGGTATGGTGCTGGTGGATGCCCGTCACGAGAGCCTCGATCCTGAACGTCCTGCCATGACTGAGGAACAGTTGAATCAGGATCAGCCGATGAACCCGACTTATGAGTGGCTTGTCCGATTGGGCGTCGTGCGGTTGTTCGGTTCGTCGCTGGTTGCCAGCCTGAGTCCTTCGTCGGAAAATCTGCCGCCGGAAACGCTTGCACCTATGCCGCCCTGACTGGACGCTTGACCACCATCCAGACGTGGGCAAACGAAGAAGCGGGACAAACCCAGAATAATGCTGAATTGATGGCAAACGATGATCTGGGAAATATCCCGCTGGTGGTGCTGGCGTCCAGTGCAGGCAACAATCAGTGGCGGCAGGTACAGCAAATGATGGCGGGATTGTCATCCAACAGCCGCTTCGAGATCGTGCCGGAGAGTGACCACCCGGACATTGTGATCGGCTCGGTACTCGACGTTATCGGCTCGGTGCGCACGGGAACTCGGCTCAATTGAAGATCACGACTTCGGAGTTGTTGTCGCCGTGTCTCCGCTGCTTTCATACATATTGGTCAGCATCTCGGTCATCAGCGTCGAGACGTAGGTCACGGCGCTGATGGCACGACCATAGTTGAGATGGGTCGGACCGAGTACACCGACTGCGCCGCTTGCCTGACCGGGAATGCCATAACGACTGAGCACCATGGTGAGATGGCTGAGTTCTTCCCAGCGTCCGTTGCCGCCAATCACCACCTGAACGCTGTTGAGGATCGGCGTCAGCACGTCGTTGAGAATCATGTTCAGGAAGGCATTTTCCTCGAAGACGCGAATTGCCTGTTGTGCCCCCTGATTGTGCTGGAAGTTGCCGATCATTTCGCTCAAGCCGTCTCGGTAGACGAGACGGGCATGATTGGAGTCGGCTTTTTCCATCAGGTCGGCGATCAGGTCGGCGACTTCGCGTTCCAGAAGTTGAAGCTGAACGCTCTTGACGCGCAATTCGTTCGCGCCGAGATTCTGGCACAGCGCGTTGATGCGTTCGGCAGCTTCGCTCAGGCGGGGCTGCGGCACGGCTTCGGCGAGCGTGAGCATTTGCTGATGCACCGTACCCTGCTGCGTGACCAGCACCATCAGCACGAGGCGACCTTGTATCGAGATCAACTCAAGGTGCTTGAAACGGCTGGTTTCGGCGACGGGCGGCGTGACCAGCGCGGCGGTTTGTACGGTGCGGGCGAGCATGGTCGCCACCAGATGAAGCCACTGCTCGGTTGCCAGCGGCGTTTTGTTCAGCTTTTCGGCGATGCGGGTTTCTTCAGCGGCGGTCAGGTCGTTGGGGGTGATCAGCCGCTTGACAAAATAACGATAGCCAGCCTCAGTCGGTACTCGTCCAGCAGAGGTGTGCGGCGCGTAAAGATAGCCGAGTTCCTCCAGTACCGCCATTTCGTTTCGGATAGTGGCAGAGCTTACATCGAGTTGGAAGTTTTCCGCCAGATATTTTGAACTTACCGGCTCAGGGCTGTTCGTGAAGGTACGGATGATGAGCGACAGGATTTCTTCTTGCCTGCGGGTAAGTTCTGGTAGATTGGCATCGTCAGTGTGCATAATACGATAAAACGCGAACTCACATAATATGTGGGACTTGAGCGTAAGTCTATTATTATGATACCATGCCACACGACATCACGTCAAAACTGAAGCAAGGAGCAAAAGGCGGAATGAGCGAGAAGATTTTCGAGGTGACTACCAGCAACTTTCAGGCGGATGTGTTGAATTCACAAACGCCTGTGCTGATCGATTTTTGGGCGGAATGGTGCGGTCCTTGCAAGATGATTGCGCCAATTGTGGATCAGCTTGCGAGTGAGTATGAAGGCAAGATCAAGGTCGGTAAGCTGGACGCCGATGAAAATCAGGATGTGCTGATGCGCTACGGCGTGATGAGCATTCCAACGCTCATTCTGTTCAAGGGTGGTGAGCCAGTGGTGCGGATTACGGGCTACCAGCCGAAGGATCGGATCAAGAATCAGCTTTTGCCGCATTTGAGCTGATAGCTTTTCGCAAGAATCGAAGGGCAGAGGGCAAATCTGCCCTTTTTTGATTCTGAGGGAGAAAGGCTATCTGATAAACAGATAATTAACAGGAGAATGTTTGAAAATGGTTTGTGTGCTGATTGACATGATTAAGCAAACGTAGTATTCTAAAACAGACCGTTCGGTCTTATTTTGAGTGAAGCATGGCGACGAAGGGCGACGAAACCCGCAAGCGAATTGTGCAGCGTGCCGCAGGTGCTTTCAACACCTTTGGTTATTCCGGCACGTCGATGTCCGATTTGATGCAGGCGACGGGATTAGAAAAGGGCGGCATCTACAACCACTTCGCCAACAAAGAGGAACTTGCCATTGCCGCCTTCGATTATTGTGTCTCCATCACCGACGCGCGGTTGAGGGAATCCTACGCCGAAGTAAAGCATTCCGTAGAACGGCTGCTGGTATATATCGAGGTGTTTCAGGAGCTTTACGACAACCCACTGCTTCCGGGGGGATGTCCGATCTTCAACACCGCCGTCGAAGCCGACGACGCGAATCCAGTTTTGAGGGCAAAAGCGCAAGCTGCCATGAGCGACGTTCTGAATATGCTGCAACGCATCACGGAAAAAGGCATTGCACGGGGGGAAATCAAGCCGGACGTGGACAGTCTTGAAGTCGCAACGATCATGACTTCCACGCTGGAAGGGGCGCTGGTGATGAGCAGGTTGTACAAGGATGACCGTTATCTGAAGGTCGCCGCCGAGCATTTGCGCCAGTACATCGAAACGTCGGTTCGGGCGTGATCTTTTTTTTGCGAATAAAACAGACCGATTGGTCTCTTTTTTTTCAGTGGAAAGTGATGAGTAAAAGAAGTAATGAGTGATGAGTTGAAAGTTTAAAGTGGGATTACTCGTTACTCATCACTCATCACTTTCCACTTTTAACTCACAAGGAGTGTGCTATGTTCCACCCCAAAGAACCGATGCGTGGCAAGCTGCTGCTGGCGCTTGAACGCCAACTCACGGAAGAACGCGAAGCCTATTACGCGAAGGTGGAACGCCGCCGCGCCGCCGCCATACAGCGCCGGAACCAGATCAAGGCAGCATTCTACGCCGCTGTGCGGATGATCCTGTTGGGTTAGCCATTAGCAAGAATAGTGTGGGATGCGTGATCGCTGCGCTATGTTTTCACGTAACGCTTCCATCGTGTCGAAGCATTGAACGCCTCGCCCTCGGCTGATGAAGTTCGCCACCGTATCCCAAGTTTCGTCGGTACAGTGCATTGGCTTCTGAACTTCAACGAGATGGAAGAATGCTTCACGCGAAATCACCCTATTGTT
>DATGQJ010000288.1:0-2386 GCA_035304265.1 Oceanobacillus sp. | reverse complement strand
AACGGGCGGTATCCAATGCCCCCGCCTGCCCGATCACCCGCTCCGGCGGGAATCCGCTTTCGTGCAGCGCGACGTGGCACATCGCATCCAGCGGGTTCGACACGACGATGATTACGGCATTGGGTGAATACTCCGCGACTTTCCGCGCCACCTCGCCGACGATTTTCTGGTTGGTCTTCACCAGTTCGTCACGGCTGGGGAACTGCCCCGTCACCGGGTCTTTCTTGCGCGGCACGCCTGCCGTGATCACCACCACGTCCGAATTCGCGGACAGCGCATAATCGCCACCGCCGACGATGTTCACGTCGAATTTGTACACGGGCGATGCTTCCAGCAGGTCGAGCGCCTTGCCCGCCGCCGGACCTTCCAGAATATCGATCAGCACCACGTCCGCCAGTTCACGGCTGGCGATCCAGTGGGCGCACGTCGCGCCGACATTGCCAGCGCCGACGATAGTAACTTTACTGCGAGCCATAAGGTTCTCCGTTGAAAATCCTCCAATACAATGCGCTCAAGAATAACACCGCACCGCCGATGCGAAAACCCGCGTTCCCAGTTTGGTAACAAAAATCATGGTGTTGGCATGTATTCTCGGCGCAGCAGCCCAAACTGCTTGATGTTGACGAAACGCCCATGCTCGAAACAGCTTTCGCGCCACGTACCCTCGTAGGTAAAGCCCACTTTGAGCAGCACCCGTTCCGAGCCGATATTGCCTTCGGTACAGTCTGCCTGAATGCGGTGGAGATCGAGATTCTCAAAGCACCAGCGCACCATTGCGTGTGCCGCTTCGGTGATATAACCGCGTCCCCAGTAGGCGGGCATCAGGTCATAGCCGATGTCACAGCGTCGGTTCTCGCGCGATAGAAAATGAAAGCCGCACGTGCCGATCACCCTGTCGTCACCCTTCAGCGTGATCCCCCAGCGCAAGCCACCCCGCGCATCAAACCATGACTGCATCCAGTCGAGCATCGAGATCGCTTCGACACGGTTGGTACACGGCGGACCACCGCTCAGAAAGCGGTTCACTTCTTCGTCGTTGAAAATCGCGATCAGCGAATCGGCGTCGTCGTTGGTCATTTTGCGAAGCCGCAGCCGCTCGGTTTCCAGCGTCGGGAAATACGAGAAATCAAACATGATGAATCCTTATATCCGTTCAAGGCGAATCGGTCAGCACCACGCTTTCGAGGTGTGACGCATTCGCCAGATCGACGAGGTGCAAAGTGTCGCCTTCCACCTCAATGGTGGTGACACAGGTATTGGTGATACGCACTTTGGTCAAGCGTTCGCTCTCGTCCGGGAATAACTTCATCAGCAGCAGGCGGATCGTGCCGCCGTGCGAAAAGACGGCGATGGGTTCGTTCGGCTCGTTGGTGACGATCTCCTGCCAGATTTCGTATGCCCGCGCCTGCATTGCCCGCCGCGATTCGCCCTGCGGCACGACGTAATCCATGTAATCCGCTTCCATCCCCTTTGCTTCTTCGGGATACTTCATGCGGATTTCGTCGTGGGTTAGCCCCTGAAACACGCCGAGGTTGAGTTCACGCAGCCGAGCATCTTTGCGAATCGCCAGCCCTTTTATCTTTGCCAGCGGTTCCGCCGTCTTCCATGCCCGCATCAAATCGCTGCTGTAAATCGAGTTGATCTGCCTGTCTTGCAGATGGGTGGCAAGCGCCGCTGCCTGTTTGTACCCGACTTCGCTTAATGGCACGTCGAGTGTGCCCTGCCAGCGTCCTTCTACGTTCCAATCGGTTTGCCCGTGCCGGATGAGATAGATTCGCTTCAATGCGTTGTCTCCATTTCGTTCGCCGATAGTTTCGCGCGATTATAATGCCGACGTGTAATGCTCGAATCGCAGGCAGAGCGTCAACCCTAGCGACTCCGCCAACTTCACCGAGGCGAGATTGGTTTCTTCCACCTGATAACGGGGAATCCTGCCCTGCTCCAACAACGTCCTGAGCGCTGCCGCAACCACGCGCCGCCCCAATCCTCTGCGCCGCGCTTGCAGGATGGTATGCACGCCGCCAATCTCCCAGATGGTATCAGAATTCGGATAGGTGAGGCAGGTGCAAACCGGACGATCCGCCTCGTAAATGGGGAGCGAAAGCGCCCCGCCGTCAAACAGATTGCACAGTTCCGCCCCGGTGTACCCATTGGTGAGGTAAAGCGGCAGGCAGGCATCGTCCAGTGCAGACGTAACCGTCACGCCGTCATCTGTCCAATCGGGTTGCATCTGTGCCGTCGTGTACGAGAGCAAAGCCTTCATAAAGCGCATGGGAAATGCCCGCCCAAACACCGCAGCCGTCATCGGTTCGCAGAACTTGAAGACGCATTCCTTTGTGGAAGTCACCAAATGATTGACCTTCTCCACCAGCAGCGCCGCCGCCTT
>DATGQJ010000287.1:0-5089 GCA_035304265.1 Oceanobacillus sp. | reverse complement strand
TGATCACCTTCTTCCTCTCCGGTGTAGGGACGACAACGCTCCCCGTATTCGTCTATGGCTTGCTCAAACTGACCGTCACGCCGGAAATCAACGCCATCTCAACGCTTATTCTCCTGTTCTCGACAATATTGATAGGAATTTCCCTGATATTGCAGGGGCGCAATGCAGCGCAGGTGTAGATATTTGAGCTACAGCGCAAAATTGTTTATAACTTTGCGTGGGTTCGTTTTGACATAAGGGAGGATGGAATGCGTAAACTGTTGCTTTTGATCAGTGTATTGCTCGTAACGGGTATCCCGCTATTCGCTCAGGACGAAACGGAAGAGCTTGAACCGTGGGTCTGCCCGGAAGGGTTTGAGGGACAAACCCTGAGTGTATTCAACTGGTCAACCTATATCGCCGACGACACCGTTGCCAACTTCGAAGAGGCTTGTGGTGTTACGGTGAATTACGACGTTTACGAAAGCAACGAGTCGATGTTGGCACGTCTGCGACAGGGCAACCCCGGCTACGACATCGCCGTGCCAACCGATTACACTGTGGCGATTATGGCTGCCGAAGGGCTGTTGCAGCCGCTCAACCACGACAATATCCCGAACTTGGTCCACCTGAACGAAGAACTGCTGGATGAGCCTTACGATCCCGGCAACCAGTACAGCGTTCCGTATCAGTGGGGAACCATCGGCATTGGCTACAATGTCAACAGGGTAGGCGAAGAGATCACCTCGTGGGAGCAGGTCTGGAACTACGATGGTCCGGTTGCATGGCTCGAAGACCTGCGCGGAATGCTGGGTATCGCGCTGCAAATCCTCGGTTATGAGCCGAATTCCACCGACCTCGATGAAATCGCCGCCGCCCGTGACTTTCTGATCGAGAATGGCAGCAACGTGGTCGCTATCGCCGCCGATGACGGGCAGGTGCTTCTGGAACGCGGTGAGGTCGATATTGTGATTGAGTACAGCGGCGACATCTTCCAGTTAATTGATGAATGCGAATGTGAAGACTTCGCCTACGCCATCCCCGAAGAAGGTTCCGTCCTCTGGGTCGATAGCATGGTGATACTCGATGGTGCGCCAAACCCCGAACTCGCGGAAGTCTGGATCGATTACATCCTCGATCCGCAGGTGAGCGCCGACATTGCCAATTACACTGCGTATGCTTCTCCCAATCAGACCTCGATTGATCTCGGTCTGATTGACGAGGAACTCCTGAGCAATCCGGCGATCTACCCTGATGATGAAATCCTGTCCCGTCTGTTCGTCATTGCCGACATCGCCGAGGCGGAAGTTGATTACAGCAACGCATGGGACGAAATTCGCGTGCTGTTGGGGCAGTAACTTGTTGGTTACAAGGGCAGGCGTACGTGCCTGCCCTCTCGTTGGATGAGTACATATCGGGGGCGACGTGGTGCAGGTAGACATTGAACTCAAAAATGTCGTCAAGGAATTCACCGGACGTGGCGATATGCAACTGCGTGCGGTGGACAATATCTCGCTGGAAATCTACAAAGGTGAGTTTTTCGCGCTGCTGGGACCAAGCGGTTGCGGCAAAACCACGACTCTCCGCATGATTGCCGGGTTTGAAGACCCGACCTCCGGCGATATTCTGCTGCGTGGCAAGCCCGTGCAAAACGTCCCGCCGTTCCATCGTCCCGTCAATACCGTCTTTCAGGATTACGCGCTTTTCCCCCACATGACCGTGCTGCAAAATGTGATGTTCGGTCTGGAAATGGAAGGCGTCGCCCGCCATGAGGCTCGCCGCCGCGCCACCGAAGCGCTCGAACTGGTACGGCTCACGCAGTATGACCGCAAGCCGCGCCAGCTTTCCGGCGGACAGCAGCAGCGTGTAGCGTTGGCACGTGCGCTGGTCAAAAAGCCTGCGGTGTTATTGCTTGACGAGCCGTTGGGTGCGCTCGACCTCAAACTGCGCAAAGAGTTGCAGTACGAACTGATGTCAATTCAGGAAAAGGTGGGGATCACCTTCATTTACGTCACCCACGATCAGGAAGAAGCGCTGACGATGGCGGATCGCATCGCCGTCATGGACAAAGGCAAAGTGCTTCAGATCGGTACGCCGGAAGAAATCTACGAAACCCCTTCGACCCGCTTTGTCGCCGATTTCATCGGGGAAACCAACTTCCTGCATGGGAAGCTGATCAGCGTCGAGGATCAATGCGCCATCGTCGAACTTGACTCCAAGACTCGTATCCGGGCAGGTACCAACGATCCCGCAATCTCCGCCAATCAGGAAGTCACGATTGCGGTTCGTCCGGAGAAGATCAACCTTTTTGCCGTCGATGGACAGGTGCGCTATCCCGATGGAACCAGCGATAGCGCATCTGAATACAAGACCGCCCTGCTCCGTGACCCCGACATCAATCTGGTCGAAGGCACGGTCACGTTTGCCAATTACATCGGCACGGACACCCGTTACATCGTCACCATCGGCGAAGGGCATCAACTGGTCGCCCGTATGCAGAATTTCGGCTTGCGTTCGGATACCGTTTTTCAGATCGGGCAGCGCGTTAACATCTTCTGGGACGCCGATCACTCGCGCGTGTTGTTGCAATAGAACCGACGTTGAACGAGCCATCCATCGTCATTTCCCACTTTCAGATCGTTCCGTTACTGGCAGCGTATGACGCGGGCGAATCGGTTGCCACGACAACGCCCGATCTCGGCTTGAGCGAAGTTGAAGTGCAGTTGACCGACGACGGCGTAACCTATCCGAACGGGGAACACCTTTCATGGAGTGATGCCGAGGAAATCGCCGAGAGTGAGGTCAACTGCTTCGCGCTCGAAGGCGACACGATCCGTAAAATCCTGCTCTTCTCTGAGTTCACCCGCCGTCACGTTGGCTTGATGCCGACAATGGGCGCACCGACTATGCTCATCGCCGGATTTCCCATGCACCGTATCAAGAACACCGATCCGTACAAAGACACCCAGACCAAGATCAGGGCGGCACAGCCGCGCGGCGTGGTGCTGGATACCACAATGGGCTTGGGTTATACGGCGATTCAAGCTGCCCGTACTGCCTCAAAAGTCATCACCATCGAGCTTGATCCGGCAGTAGTCGAGGTTGCCAGTCAAAATCCATACTCGCGTGACCTATTCAATAACCCCAAAATTGAGCGGCGCATTGGCGATAGCTACGAAGAGATCGAAGCCTTCGAGGACAACACCTTTGACCGCATCATCCACGATCCGCCGACTTTCAAGCTGGCAGGCGAGCTTTATTCCGGCGCGTTCTATCGTCAGCTTTATCGGGTACTCAAACGTGGGGGACGGCTGTTTCACTACATCGGCGACCTCGACAGTCCATCCGGTCATCGTGTCATGAAAGGCGTGATCGAACGCTTAGGCGCAGCCGGATTCACACGAATTTCCAAACACAAGGAAGCATTCGGCGTGGTAGGATCGAAGTAAAATGCTTCTCTGTTGATGAGAGAAACGTTTGAACTTAGAGCGTGGTTATGTACTTTGATGTTGAGATTGCCCCTCACCCTGCTTGCGTCGCTTCGCTTCGGCAAGCCGTCCTTCTCCCCGCTTGCGTGGGAGGAGGGGCTGGGGGATGAGGGGCGAGTGCATCACACGCTCTAGTTGAAATTCCCCAACCGTTTCCCAACTTTCACCTGCAAACACCTGCATTGCAGGTAAACTCATAAGTGGTGGAAGTTTTGAAAAGGAATTCAAAAATGAATTTTGAACTATTGCTTTCGCCGTCCGCTTTTCTTCATCACATGCTCCCCAACGTGCCCAATTTAAATCTGCTCCGCGAGTACGAAGCGTGGTGGGAATCACAGGGTAAAGCCATCTCTACCGCCGTTGACCATGCCGGAACCGCATGGGTCAAGATGTTCAACCAACGCGGCGAACGCATTGACGAGATCATGATGCTGCCCGAATACCGCCGAATGCTGCTCGAAGGCTATCAAACCGGCGTCGTCTGGCGTGCATTCGAGGAATCGCTGCCTGCGTCTCTTGCGCTCGGTTACATCGTTTCGCATTACGATATGGGCTTGTTCTGCCCCTACACCGTCTCGCTGGCAACCGCAGCATCCGTCGATAAATACGCTTCACCGTCAATCCGCGAGCGATATTTGCCAACCCTGCTTGCAAAAGACGACTCGGTCTGGCAGGGCGCAACCTGGATGACCGAAATCGGCGGCGGCTCTGACCTCGGCACTTACGTTGGCACAGTCGCCACACAGATCAATGGCGATCTCTGGCATTTGAACGGCGACAAGTATTTTTGCAGCAACGCAGGCGCAGAACTCGCCGTCGTCGCTGCCCGCCCCGACAATGCCCCATCCGGCGTTCGTGGTCTGGCGTTGTTCCTCGTGCCGCGCTATCGCGCAGATGGCAGCCTCAACTACACCGTTCGCCGCCTGAAAGACAAAATCGCCACCCGCTCCGTCCCCACAGGCGAAGTCGAACTCCGCAACAGCGAGGCATATCTGCTCGGCGAAGCGCAAAACGGCATTTATCTGATCCTCGAAGTGCTCAACGTCTCGCGGGTCTGTAACAGCATTGGCAGCATCGCCGTCGCCCAACGCGCCATGAGCGACGCTTATGCCTTCGCTCGTGACCGCGTAGCATTTGGCAAACTCGTGCTTGAACAACCCCTGATGCGCCGCCAGTTTGAAAATCGCGTGGCAGCATTGGAACGCGGTTTCGCGCTGGCATGGGAATCGGTGCTGCTGGCAAGCGAAACATGGCGCGAAGTCGGACCACGCTACAGCGACCGGTTCCATCTGTTCCGCATCGTCACCCATCTGGCGAAATACTGGACGGCTGAATTCGCGGTACAGACGGCAAAATGGGCGATGGAAGTCAACGGCGGCATAGGAACACTGGCGGAATTCGGGGTTGAACGCTGGCTGCGCGAAGCCATGATCGCCGACATCTGGGAAGGTCCGCCGCATCGCCAGATTCTCGACGGCATGGAAGTGATGGAACGCAAAGGCGCGGGCAAGCTGCTATTCGACTATCTCGCGCCATTCGCAGAGCAGGATGCCCTTGCCGATATGAAGGCAAAAGTCGAGGCACATCTCGCGCTTCCAACCGACGAAAAAGAAGCGGGCGCG
>DATGQJ010000286.1:0-8463 GCA_035304265.1 Oceanobacillus sp. | reverse complement strand
TTGCCAAACCTGAGCTTGAGTGCGGAGGAGCCGGAGCCGGAAGATGCCACCATCTTAAGCCAGCAAAGCGAACAGGTGCAGGAGTTGTTGAACCAACTCAGCCCTGAGTATCGCGCGGCTGTAGTTTTACGCTACTGGTACGATTATTCCTATTCGGAAATCGCGGACATACTGGACACGACGGAGAGTGCGATCAAAAGCCGCCTGTTCCGCGCTCGGCAGGTGCTTGCCGATAAACTGAATCCTGCGGCGGCTTCTGGCGCGATGACACCCTTACTGGAGAATGCATGATGGCGAACGAACGACAGCGACGACTCATGCAGGAAGCACTGGATAATGCGCTCAGCCCTGAGAGCTTGCAGGAACTGCACGCACGCCTCGATCAGGATGCCGCAGAATCGGCGGAGTTTCAGCGGCTGCGTCAAGTTGATAAACTGCTGCGTACCGCACCCTTCGAGCGTGCGCCGCAGACATTAGCACTCAAAATCATCGCGCGGCTGGCGGAAGGCTTAGACCCTCAGCAGTTGACCCGTTCATCGGGGCTGGCGCTGGCGTTGGGGCTTGCGTTGGTCACGCTTGCGCTGCTGCCCTTGATGGCGAGCATCGGCTGGTTGATCCTGAACACGCTGGGGAATGCTACCATGTTAAGCGCGGTCATCGCCCAGATTGCCGGGCTGCTCACCGCGCTCATCAGTCTGCTGCAAGGGGTAGTCACCGGAGCGCAAAGGATACTGGAAACCTATCCAGAGCTTCCGGTCGTGATGCTCGCTGTCACCCCGATTGCATTGTTCTGGCTGCTGCGCTTTGCGGTAAGTACACGACAGAGTCGCCAGCAGGATTAGGAGACACAGGCATGAACAATCGCCGCTACTGGTTCATCCTCATACTCATCGTGTTTGTGCTGCTGATATTGGGCGTTCTATCGCGGCAGTGGGCACAGGATTTCCGTCCTGAAAGCCGCCTGACGATGACTTCAGACTATCTTCTGAACGACACTGTCGCCGACGATCTGGTGGTGATGGCTGGCAACATCGTGCTGGAATCCGAAAGCCGCGTTCAGGGGGATGCTTCGCTGATTGCAGGCACGATCACGATTGAGGGGACGATTGACGGCGATTTAACCACAATGGGTGAAACGCTCACGCTTGGGGCGAACAGCCACATTGCCGGAGATGCCTCGTTGTTCGGCAGCGACATCACGATTGGGGGACGGATTGACGGCAGTCTTCACATCAGCAGCGATCAACTCACCCTGCTACCCGATGCCCAGATTGCGGATACCGGTAATCTATGCGCCGCAACCATCATCGACAATCGAACCGACGCGACTGCCCTCATGCCCTGTGAGGCTCCGCCTTTCCCCTTGTTCGATACGCTGGTGGCACTACGCCAACCCGTGACCACGCTGAACGCCGCGCAGTGGGCGGCTCCCAGCAGCGCCTTGCTGACCTTGGTGTTGGGTTCGCTGGTGCTGGCGGGACTTTCGACGCTCGCAGTCGCCATGTTCCCGCGCCAGATCAGCCGCATTGAAGAGGCGATTCGCCTGCGCCCCGGTGGATTGTTTGGAGCCGGAGTTGCTGTATTCCTGCTGGTGTTTGGTTTAAGCGCCGCCCTGATTGTCGTTTTAGCGCTGTTGCCGCCCGTAGGGTTGCTCCTGCTGCCGATCTATGCGCTGGCAGGGCTGGTCGGTCTGGCATTGCTCATTGCCGGATTGGTCACATTATCGCTGGTCATCGGTGACTGGCTTGCACGCCGAGTCGTGCGGGTATCACAACCGCCGCTGGTGACTGCCTTGCTTGGCAGCCTCACGCTCTCGATTCTCATGGCGCTGCTGGCGCTTGCGCCGTTCGGGTTCATCTTCGGACTGGTCGTGTTACTGGCGATCAGTTCGGTTGGGGTTGGCGCGGCATTGTTCACCCGTCTGGGGACGCGCTCGCTGCAACGAACCTATTTCGTGCAGGGCTAGTTAAGGACACTTGTCGATACCGGGAATCGGCTTCGACCACGGATCGAGGGCGTCGCTTGCTTGCTGGGCAGCATTCTGCCGCGCCTTGATTTTGGGTTGTACCAGCGCATCAAGTGCGGCGTTCACCTTCTTCGTCAATTCATCGGTTGAACTCGCTTCCAATCCGGTGAAGGTGTGGTTAAATTGCTCGCTACCGTTGAAGCCTTTCATCTTCGCCACGTGTTCGGCTTCATGCTTGCCCAAATCTCCACTCGGCGACGTGAATGCGTTGACTTTTTCTCGCTTGCACTCGCTGAGTTGATCCAACGATGGCTGCACTTTGAAAGATACGCTGGGTTCTGCGCCGGAATAGTCGATGTGTACTGTGCCGGAAACGTCATAGACTGTCTTCCCACCAACTTTTCGCGGTGTGATCTGCGGGTTCTGGAGACTGCCTTCGCCTGTGGTCACACTCCAGTCTACTTTGGTAAGACCGGAGACACTCACACCACCCGATGAACCACCGCCCGCATTCGCTTCCTCGCTTAAACAAACCCCTTGCCCTCCATCACCTTGCACTTCAACCACAAGGTCATCTGGATCGAGCGGTTCTTCCACTTCCTCATTATTCTGTGCTGGAACTTCAATGTCTGGGAGCCAGTCGGGAAGCCAATCGCTGTCTTCGTCGCCCGTCAACTCGTTCCATTGATCGCTCGCCCAGTCCGCAGCAGCGCCCGCTTTTTCGCTCACCCAATCCGCAGCATCATCAAACCAACTTCCGCCGCCATCATCTGAAGGTTCACTTGCCTCGGCTCCGCTTGCGCCACCACTACCACCAGTTACCCAATCCGCGACATCACTTGCCGTGTCGCTCACCCAATCCGTCGCGCTATCCAGCCAGCTACCACCGTCGTCTTCCTCGTCATCACCCCAGAACCGCTGGACTTGATTCCCTGTAGCTGACGAAACAACTTCCTGCTCTTTGCAAGCCGCGCACGTGCCGCCGCAGCCGCATCGTTGAATTTCCGGTTTCTTTTGCACAATCCCGCGGGAGGAGAGTTGCCCCTGCGCCAACAGCCGCTGCACCGCCCGGTTGCCGATGTGCTTCTGCAACCCGACCACCGCCGATTGACGGACGATCAATTCCTGCTGATCACCGGCTTTGCGCAGCAGATGACGCTGTTTATCTGCCGTTTGAAAACAACGATCACCTGCCATACTGCACCTCGCACCAGCTTTGTGTTCGATGTGATGCTGCTATGTGGAACTTTATAGCGTTTCTTCGTCAGTCCCCTTGCAGGCGGAACACCGTTGAATATCCGGTTTCATCTGTACCAGCCCCTGCGCCAGCAGCCGCTGCACCCCTTGATTGCCAACGTATCGCTGCAACCCCACAATGCCTTGCGGCTTCATAGCAACCGGTGGCGTTTCATCTGCCTTGCGAACCGTCGGTTTGTGCCGTTCCCTCTGTAAATGTGCTGCCTCAGCCATTGGATCACCGAATATATGTATCTGTTTGATATGAGGAGTATACACCCATTCAAATTTGTGCGCTGACGCCACAAATCAAACGAGGGCATGTATACCCCCGTTCGAATACTGTTTTTACTTTTCCTACTTTTTCTACTGATCTTACGTTTATCCCTTGACCGCGCCCGCCGTCAAGCCTTCCACGATCCGGCGCTGGAAAATCAGCACAAGGACGATCAGCGGAATGGTCACCACCACCGATGCCGCCATGATCTCGGCAATCGGTTCTTGCCGCGAAACCGTTCCGCCGAACAACGCAATCGCCACCGGCACGGTTCGTGCGGCGGGGTTGATCAACGTGAAGGTCAGCGCGAACAGATACTCATTCCACGCCGAGATGAATGCCAGCAAGCCCGTCGTCACCAGCGCAGGGGCAGTTAGTGGCAGTAGGATCATGTAAAAGGTCTGGAACGTAGTTGCCCCGTCCACCAGCGCCGCCTGTTCCAACTCGTGCGGCAAACCTCTGAAAAAGCTGGTCATCGTCCATACAGTGAACGGCAGCGTAATCAGCGGATAAGTGGCGATCAGCGCTCCCTGCGTGCCATACAGCCCAAGCTCTCGCACAATCGCGAACAAACCGGAGAGGATCGAAATCTGCGGGAACATGGTCATGGCAAGCACCGCATACAGCATCAGGGTGCGTCCGCGAAATTGCAGCCGTCCCAACGCATATGCCGCGAACGACCCCACCACCAGCGCCAAAATTGTCGTCGAGCCGGAAACGACGGCGCTGTTGAGCAAGCTGCGCACGAACTGGTCATTCGAGAACACCGCCTGATAGTTGATCAACGTCGGGTTGCGCGGGATGTAAGTCGCAGGCGCGATGATCTCGTTTTCGCCTTTGAAAGACGAGTTGATCGCCCAGTAAAAGGGAAACAGCGTGTAAAGCAAAATGATGATGATCAGAATCCAGAAGCCCACTCGCCCGAGGGTGTGCCGTAACGAACGTGCCACACCCTGCGTAGCGACCTGATCGGATGTTTTTCCATTCAACGTTGCGGCGGTCATTCGGCATTCACCCCCAGCAGCTTCACGTAGCTCATAGCGAAGACGAAGATGATGATGAAAATGATCACCCCAATGGCAGAGGCGTAACCCAGTTCCTGATTGCTCACCAGCATCTCGTAGTTATACGTCGCCATTGAAAGTTTCGCCCGCCCCAACAGCACCTGAAACACGTCGAACACGCGAATCGCGTCGAGCGTGCGGAACACCAGCGCCACCGCAATCGCAGGGCGCAGCAGCGGCAGTGTCAGTGTGAAGAACTGTCGCGCTTTGCTCGCGCCGTCCACGTCAGCCGCTTCGTAAATGTCCGTTGGGATCACCTGCAAGCCCGCCAGCAGGATCAACGCCATGAAAGGCGTCGTCTTCCACACGTCAATCATGATCATCGCCGGGATTTGCAGGCTGGGATTTGCCAGCCACGCCTGCGAGCTTCCGATCACCCCGATGGTCGTGAGAAAATTGTTGATCACACCCGATTGGTTATCCCGCAGCATGATCTCCCACAATCGCGCCGAAATCACCGTTGGGATCGCCCACGGAACCAACATCGCCGCCCGCATCAACCCACGTCCCGAAAACTTGGAGTTGATCACCATCGCAATGAATAAGCCCAGCAGCAGTTCCAGCGCCACCGACGCGACGGTGAAGTAAAGCGTGTTGCCAACTGCCTCGAAGAAATCTCGGTCACGAGCGCTGAAGATGATGCGGTTTTCTCCAATCTGGATGCCGCTGCCAAGCTCGCGGTAGCGCAGATCGCGGTAGCTCTCATCTAGCACGTCGCGCGGACGAGCAAAAACGATCTGCCCATTGTCGCCTACCGTACACGCACCGCTGTCGTCGCGTGTGCAGGGAATCGAGTCGATGCGGAAGCCCAGCAGTTGAGCGTAGTTTTCCAGCCCGACAAAACTCGGCTCGGTGCGCCGCGCAAATTCCGCATCGGTCAGGCTGGCGATAAAGGTGCGCTCCAGAGGTCGTGCCGCAACGACGACCAACACGATCAGTGTGGGCAGCAGCAGATTCCACGCACTGCGCGAACTCGCTTCGGGAAGCGTTTCCACGCCCTCGAACACCGACATATTCTGACCGAGCCACCAGTATGCCGCGCCCGCCAGCACCAAGCCGACCACGAACGGCACCACGTTGGTCATCGCCACAGAAAAATCGCCGTCCGGCGCGTTCAGCCCGCTTCCAAAGCCCTGCACAATCAAGACAATCAGCGCAATGATCATCCACAGCAGAAGCTGCCGCGCCCAACCCGCAGCCCGTATCTCTCGCCGGAACAATCGCAGGCTGATAATCAGGAGAAACAATCCTATTGCCACAAGAATAAACGGCACAATAATCCCATAAGTGTTCAAAAAGCGCAGCAGCGTTGTCCCGAAGGGTTCGTCAAGTTCGGCTTGAGTGATTGAGGCGTTGACATTCATACCAACAACTGCGAATGCGCCAACTGCCAGTGCGAGGAACAGCAGCGCCACCAAGCCGACCAGTATCACATCTGCGCCGTTGGGTCCTTTCTGTCTTTCCGCAATCATGCTATTTCTCCAGAACGGCTGTTATGAAGAAGGGGCGAGTCGTTGACCCGCCCCTCGACTACTCTCTATTTGGCTTTACTGCCTTACATGCCCAGATCATCGACCAAATCTTGCAGGTCAGCTTCCATATCTTCCACCGCCGTCTGTGCGTCGGTTTGTCCCGTCAGCACATCATGCACGTAGGTGAAGAAAATGGTGGATGCCTGGCTGTACTGTTCGCCCGTCACGCCCGAAGGACGCGGGAATGCCGTTTCCAGAATCGGTCCCATTCTGCCGAACAGCGGGTTCTCAGCTTCCAGATCGGGATCCTCATACAGCGCCGGAATCGTCGGGTTTGCACCCTGCGGGCTGAGTGCGCGGAGTTTCTGCTCCTCGGGAGAGGCGAAGAATGCTGCCACGCTCACTGCCGCTTCGATGTTGTCCGAGTATTGGGACACCGCAAGCTGCCATCCACCGAGGCACGCCGCCGCACCCGATGCGCCAGCAGGCAGCGGCGCGTAGTCAAACAGCCCTGCGATCACGCTGTCTTCCGCATTGCCCAATCCGTAAGCATAGGGCCAGTTGCGCATGAAGGCTGCGTTGCCCGCCTGCCATACAGCACGCGACTCTTCTTCGCCGTAGGTGGTCACAGCTTCGGGGCTGATGCCGCCAACCCACCCAGCCGCGCGTTCCAGCGCCGCCACGAATTCGGGGTTGTTGACCGTCACTTCGCCCTCAGGGGTGATGAACGAAGCGCCAGTTTCAGATACCAGCCACTCGTGCGCGTCGCAGGTCAAGCCTTCGTAGGCGTTCCCCTGCCACACGTAGCCGTAGAAATCATCATTCCCCTCGGCTCGCTCGCCGTCCTGAATGATCTGCGCGGCTTCAGTCAGTTCATCCCACGTGGTCGGTACTTCGAGTTCGTACTTCTCCAGCAGGTCGGTGCGGTAGTACAGTCCTGCCGCGTCGGTGAACCATGGGATCGCCACCAGACGACCATCAATCGTCTGACCTTCGATCATGTTCGGGAAGAACTGCGAAATGTATTCTTCGTCGAGGTATTCCAGCAAATCGACGGAATGCGGCGCGATAATACCCGCCCAGATCACGTCCGTCTGGTATACGTCCACGTCGGGGCTTTGCGCTTCCCAGAACTGCTGGTAAATGCTCACGCGGTCAGTCGCTTCGTTGGGCATTTCCAGAACTTCAATGGTCACATTCGGGCACGCTTCGGTATAACGATTGCCCTGTTCTACCGCCAGATCATACTCAACGCCTACTGCTCCGGCAGCAACGCTTACTGTCACTTCTCCATCTGGGCAGGGAAGGGGCAGATTCGCCTGTGCGCTGGCAGAACCAAACGCGCCGAGCATCAATCCCAGCACCAGTATCAGCCCTACACCTCTCTTGAACATGAAATCCTCCTAAAAATACATTGCATTTAAACGTTTAGTGCCTCGTCATACTACACTCTCAAGAAAATAACAGACATAATTTTGGGCAAATTGTATGAAATTATGTCGCTTTACATCCAAACGCCCGCCTCGTGGCGAAATAGTGGTTATGTGCTACCATCCGACACAAAGTTGATTGATCGTAGTGAGGAGAGAAGAATGTTACGCATAGTTCCGGTTTTACTCGCATTACTTGCCTTTGCTGGCACCATTTCCGCTCAAGACAACGTCATCGCCGATGGTTTGTCCAATCCACGCGGAATTGCCTATGACGCTGACGGCACACTCTACGTTGCAGAAGCAGGTACAGCGGGTGACGTTCAGGCGCAGGGACCCTTCGGTCCGGTATTGACGGGCACGACCAGCCGGGTGGTTGCCGTCGAGAACGATGGCGAAGTGACCCCCGTCCTTCAAGGCTTCAACAGTACGCAGGGTTTTGGCGATTACGTCGGCGTGCAGGCGCTCTTGATCGACGATGACACCATCTGGTTAGCGCTCGGCGATGGACCGATTGGTTATCCCATCAGCCATGCGGTACTGGGGGTGAACAAAGAAACAATGCGTGTCCATACCTTCATCGACCTCTTCTCGATTGAAGCAAGCGAAAACCCGGATGGTGAAGATGTCGCCTCCAATCCCAGCGACCTCGCTTCGGATGGCGCGGGCACGCTCTACATTATCGACACCAGCGGCAACAGCCTGCTCCGCTGGACAGCCGATGGTGGACTTGAATTGTTCCACGTCTGGGAAGACCTCCCCGTGCCTACCTCGGTGGCGCTGGACGGCGAAGGTAACATTTACGTCGGCTTCCTGACCGCGTTCCCCTTCCCCGCGCGGCAGGCAACGATTGAAAAATGGTCGCCTGATGGCGAACTGCTGGAAACCTACACCGGACTGACGGGTGTCACCGATGTAGCAGTCGCTGAGGATGGCACGATCTATGCCGTGCAGATCGCCGACGGTTTCGGTGATAGCGGCTGGAATCCCAATTCCGGCAGTGTCGTCACCGTCTCCG
>DATGQJ010000285.1:0-3449 GCA_035304265.1 Oceanobacillus sp. | reverse complement strand
GCCCTTTCACGTGCTGCTCGTCAATTTGTGCGGCATGGTGGGTTTGCGCCTGCATCTCTCTGGCAAATCGGCGGCTCTTGCGGCGGTATTCCCAGTTTTCCAGCCATTCGCCGATTTTGCCACCCAGCAGGAATTCGGCTGCACCCTTGAGTGCAGCCCACAGCCCCTTTACCTTGTACTCTTGTTCGGGGTAAAAGGTGTAATTGGCGTTGGGTAGAAAATCGGCGACCCATTGATTTTTGGCTCTCATGGCGTGGTAAACCGGCAAGCCGAAAAGCGGAACCATCTGCACAACTTCGTGTGCAATGAACAGATCGCGTCGTTCCTGTTCGAGCGCCCCTTCTGCCAGCACGTAATTGGGGCAAAGCGTAATCCCGCGCAGCCGCGCCAGCCGCACGAGAAGGATGGCGAAAGCCCGCGCCAGCCACACGCGGCGCTCCGCCGTCACCAGCACGAAATCAACGTCGTCCTGTTCGTCGGCGGCGTTGCGCATTGCCAGCGCCCCTGTGAGTGCCACCATGCGCACGAACGGCAGCCGCGCCAGCCACCTCCCATAAAACAGAGCGCGTGACCACAATTCACGCGACGCCTGTTCGCGCTTGATTCGCACGGGAATCGTGTCTTCCTGTCCGGCGCTGGCGAAATAGCGTCCGTCTGTCGCCAGTAGTTCGCTGAGGTGGGGGGAGTTACGAAGGGTATCCTCGACGGTTTCGAGACTTACAGGCGTATCTGCGATCAGGAAATGGTGAATTTCCCGCGCCGTCATCGGGAAGTAGAACACGTCTCCGTAGAGAATAGTGCGGAGGATAGCTTCCTCGATGTCATTCAATATACGCCTCCTGTTCGTGAAGGGAAAGGGCGTTAACCCCATTCCCAGAGCCACAGGTTGGTGTAGAGACAGGTGTTGTCAATGCCGCCCTCGAAATTGACGACGGCAGCGCCGATCTGTCCCTCCTGCGGCTCGTTCTCGAATGTTCCAACAAAATCACCGTCAACGTAGAAATACACTGTATGCTCATCGGCGATAATGAGCAAGTGATGCGTGCCGCTGCCTGCGTAATCCGGGTTTTCCCCGAATAATCCGGGCAGGAAATCGTCGCCCTGACGTTGAGAAACGCCGTAACCACCCGTCACGTCCAGAAAGGCGAGCGTGTAGTTGGTGTCATCAGCGAAGCGGAACACCAGCCCACAGCCCACCTGTCCTGATCTGGACGGGCGTATGTCCACCGTTGCGCCGAGCGCGAAATTGGTATAGGTAACGCCGCGTCCGAGCATGAGCCGCTGCACACCGGGGCGGGCATATGCCACCGAGCCTTCGGGAACCGTCAATGACATCACGCCTGCCGACGAGCCGAACGCCTGTCGTTGAAGCGCCTGTGCCATGATCGGACCATCGGCGACGATCAACTTCTGCGGGATGATACGCGCCTCGTCAATCAGCAGCGGCGTGGTGAGGACGAGGTCGCTGAACTGCGCGGTGGTTTGGCTATCCTGTGCAGTCCTTGTGGCGACCATCAGCCCGACTTCGCCCGCCTCTGTCAGCGTGTTATCGCTCACCGTACCAATGAAACCGTCGTTATAGAAAAACTCGAATGCGGCTCCACTTGCCAGCAGACTCAGGCGAAAAGTCGTTTGTCCCGGTATGATGTTGGGATGGTTGATCCAGTCGCGCAGCACCGTCACGTCTTCGCCCTGCACGAGCGAAAAGCGCCATAAGCCGTCTTCGTTGATTTCAAACAGATAATAGTTATCGCCGTTTCGCCGCACGGTCATGCCGACGATCCATCCGGTAGGATTTTCGACGGCTTGAACGTTGACGCGGGCGGCGACATCCGCAAGCGGCGGCAAGCCACCAAAGGCAAATCCGCGTTGATTTGCGCCTTCCGTCGTCAGCGTCAGCACCCCGTCGTCAATCTCGACAGTGAGTGAATCGTCGAGTGGCTGCCAGTCGTTATCAAAACCGTCGGAGATGGCAATATCCGCAAAGCCGGAGAACGCCGTCAATGTATAGCCGCCACCCGTGCCATTAAAGCCGGAGACCGTGATCGTGTACGTGTCGGTGCGTGGCAAGGTGATCGCTTCCAGTAGCGAATCGCGGGATTCGGGATAGGCGAAATCATCGTTGCTGATGAGCGTATTTCCAGCGCGATCCGTGATGGTCAGCACCGGATCAAAATCGCCCGACGCGGACTCGACCAGAAAGGACACGACCTCGCCGCTCTGTGCCGCATAACGCCACGATTGTGAACCGCCTGCTTCCACTGTGCCTTCTACCGGAACGTGGAGCGAAAGCTGGTTTTGTGCCTGCACTTTGATTGAGAGCATCAGACTACCTGCAAGCAGGATAGCGATTAGAATTTGCCTTGTAATGTGCATATGATTAGAGATACGGTCTCCTGTACCGATTTGGATGTTCTTTTACGGGTTTTTTACAGAGCTACTGGATGGGCAGCCATTCGGGATAGCGGCGGTTGATTTCGTCTACGTATCGCTTGAAGTCCTCAGGACTCATTTCTGCCCCGCTCGCCCAACGATGGCTTTCGGCATCGCGCAGACGGCGTTGTTCGCCCGCGAGCCGCAGGTCGGTTCTGCCCGCCGCCTCTTTTTTGGTCACAAGCTGAACGAACGCTTTGGCGCGGTCATACTGCTCGAAATCCTTCGGCGGCATAAAGGTGTAGACGGAAAGGTGGTTGCCCTCGTGCTCCAGCGCACAGGCGAGCATGTGCCAGCCTTTGGGGACGCGCGAACGGCGGCTGACGGTGAAGCGCCAGTATAATTGCACGATAGCTTGATCGGCGGGCATCTCGGTTTCGAGTTGACCTTTCCGCATCAGCCGCACCCCGTTGTCGTCTACAGTGACGCCGCGCGTGCTGGGCCACAGGCGCTTCATCTGCTTTTCGGCTAAGGTGGTGACGCCGTAGGCAACCACGCCGCCGATCAACACGGAAAGCAGGTTTAGCCCTTCACCTTGCACGATGGCTGAGGTCACGAAATAACCCGCTATCCATACGCCGATGAAGATGATCGGCACGAGAATGCGATGACCACCTAGCTCGACATCTACTGGATAAACAGTTGGTTTCTCGGTTACGTTATTCATGTCGTTTCCCCGCCCGGTTTTTGGGCGAAAAAGAACACCCGGTTGGCGTGTGAGGACGCCGGATCGAACACCTCAAAACTGCTGTTCAGAAGCGAGGTCAGGGTGAAGCCGCAGCGTTGCAGCAGCGCGGCGATTGCCTGTACGGGAAAGCCGCGTAAGGTCTGGGTGGCGACTTCTCGCTGCCACGCCCCATCCAGATTTCGGAAGATGATGTAACGGGTGGTGCTTGCCTGCCGTTCGTAGTCGAAGTCGCTTTCGGCAAATACGTTGAGCGTGCTGTCTTCGTACAGGACTCCGGTGTGGCTTCTGCCGCGTTCTGCCAGCCCTTCTATCGTATGCAGGTCGAAGA
>DATGQJ010000284.1:0-3417 GCA_035304265.1 Oceanobacillus sp. | reverse complement strand
GTCCCAATCTCCGACAAAAGTGCGTCCAAGCGTAAAACCACCTATAAAACTGACTTCCGAACATACGTTGTAAACCAACAAATCGTCTCGTGGACCAAATACAAGGTTGTAAACACTGCCTACAACAGGATCGATATAGTCCGTTGGAAGATAATTGCGTTGATTTACTCTAGCTCCGAAAGTGACCAGCGGTGTATCGTTCACACTCCATATTTGAATCCCGCCTCGAGGTCCGCCGACAGCAAATTTAGAGCCGTCCGTATCGAAGTCAATCGTAAGCCACTGTCCAGGAAAGGATGCCGTCATCCTCTGATTTAAATCGCCTGTTTGAATATCCCAGAGGTACAACTCCGTTCGGTGCGTATCGGGATATAGCTCACCTACTGTTGCGACTACCGTCCGATCCGGGTTGACCCAGAAATTCTCAACGGCTTCAGTCACAGGCACACGTCGCAAATCACCGTTCTCTCTCCAAATGAGCAGCGTGCGATCCAACCTGAACATAAGCCCGTCTTCTCCAAATGACAAAGGTCCATAGCCCGGTAGTTCAGCGAAAAGCTCGTTGTTCTGGACATCCCACACGGTTATCACATGAGCCGCGTCACGATCAAAATAGTAGGGAGTATGGGCTAAAGCGAGTAAGTGGCTATCGGGGCTGAAAGCCATATAACCATCATAGATTTGCGCGGGGATAGACTGAATGCTCTGTGTAGCAAGATTAAAAGAATAGACCCTATCACCTGTATTGATGGCTAAAGTGCTGGAATCTGGACTAAAGAGTAACCTGTAGTAGCTGCCCCATTCAGAAGATAGCGTAGAATTTTGAACTTCTTCGTAGCTCTCTGTATCCCACAATCGTAAATTACCATCGCTATCAATACCCGCTAACTGATGCCCGTCGGGGCTAAAGACAACATCACGATATAATTGTGTACCACCAGTAAGTTCACGCACCTTTTCCCATGTATTTGTGTCCCAGAGGCTTACGAAGCCTATTTCTCCGATAGCCAGTAATGAGCCATCTGAACTAAAAGAGAAGCGAGGAGCTGCCCCAACTTCTACATTGTGAGTGAATAACTTTTCGCCTATACGAAAGTTCCATACATTGATAAAAAATCCCATAGAGCCGTCGTAGCGTCCCGAAGTGTAAGCGAGCATTGATCCATCGGGACTAAACGCCGCTTCGTAAATATAGCCTAGCGGGTTGAGTAAATGATTTGCTCTCACAGTTCCATATAGCCAAACCCCTGTCTGGTTTAGTACCGCCATGATCTGTCCGTCTGGCGACCACAAAACATTCTCAAAACGCCCTTCGGCGAAATCACCAATCAGTTCCAATCGCCCCGCATTCTCGGCGGTGATTGGCTCTAACATTAACTGATTGGGATTTTCACGTTGTGCGGTGGTGAACTGTGGGGGAAGGATCGTGAGCAGGGCGAAGGCGGCAAGAACAATGCCCTTTTTCATACCGTCTCTTTCTCTCCGACGACCGGCAGCGTCATCGAGAAGATGCTGCCACCGTCGGGATTGTCTTCGATCCAGATGCGCCCGCCATGCCCCTCAGCGACCAGACGGCAGAAATTCAACCCAAGCCCGCTGCCCCGCCGCTTGCCGCTGCGCCCCTCTATCTGCACGAAGCGGTCAAACAGGCGCGTTTTGTGCTCGTCCGGTATGCCGGGTCCGCAGTCGATCACGTCGGTGCGTGCGTAACCCGCTTTGTCTGAATTCGGATAAGCGCGGATGGTGACGCTGCTGCCCATCGGCGCGAACTTGAGCGCATTATCGAGCAGGTTGAGCAGCACCCGTTCCACTTTGTCGGCATCAATGTCCAGCAGCGGCAAATCTTCGGGAATCTGGGTGACAATCGTGATGTTCAATTCGTGCGCTAGCGGGCTGAGTTCGATGCACACGCTGTCCACCAGCGTTGCCAACTCCGTCGGCTTGGTATCCAGATTGATGAACCCGCTTTCCATACGCGAAATATCCAGCAGCGAATCGACCCGGCTGAGGATTTTGCGGATGGCGCGGCGGCTGGAATCGGCGGTGGTTTCAACCAGCGGGCGGATTTCGCTCTCTTTCGGCACGATTTCGGTCATGATCCTCAGGCTGGTCGTCACCGCCGTTAACGGGCTGCGCAGGTCGTGGATGATCATACGCGACAGGTCTTCGCGTGTCTGCGCCAGTTCGAACTGCTCCGTCTGGTCATAGAAGACCAGCAGCGCTCCGGTTTCCGTTCCCTGTCTTGACTTATCTTCGGTATCGCGCTCCCATAGCGGGATAATCTGCCGCTGGATGTGCCGTTCATCGCCGTGTACGGAAATGTTGTAGTGAAGCGGCTCACGCGGCGTCCACGTGCTGCGTGCGCGTAGACTTTTGACCAGCTTTTCGAGTTCGGCATCAGAGCGAAAGCCTAAACGTTCAGCGAAATCGAGATCCGCACGTTCAAGCAGTTCGCTGACGTTCTTGCGCAGCAGTTCATCGGGAGCCAAGCCGATCAAATCCACGCGCGGATTTGCCAGCACAATCTCGCCGTCGGCATTGATCAGGATGATCGCTTCCTGCATTGCGTTCAAAATCACCTGCAAGCGATCACGCGCTTCGGCAATGCGCCCGAACAGGCGGGCGTTGTCGATGGCGATCACCGCCTGATTGGTAAGTTGAGAGACAAAATGCTCGTCTTCGTCGGTGAACGCGCCCACCCGATTGCTTTCCAGCACAATGACACCAAGCGAGACGTTGCTGCGCAGGATGGGGATGACCAACTGCGAGCGCGTGGTAGGTATCAGCGGCAGGTAATCCGATTCCTGCGCCGTATCTGCAATCAGCGCCGATTGTCCCGTCCGCAAAACTCGTCCGGGGATGCCCTGAAGCACTATCGTCCGGTTGGCGAACGTGTCCGGCGGATAGCCGTAGGAAACCAGTTCTTCGACCTCTTGCCCCTGCGACACCAGCGCGATCAATCCGGTGGTGGTGCGTGTGCCATCAAGCGCGTGACTCAGGATAAGCTGGCAGATAGTCGCCATGTCCAGAGTCGCGGTCAGTTCGTGACCAATGGCGGCAAGGGCGAGAAGCTGCCCCACGTGCCGTTCCAGTGTTTCGTCAGCAATGGAATACAGGCGAGCGTTGCTGATTGCCTGCGCGACCTGATTGGCGAAGGTGCGCAGCAGTTCGATCTCTTCTTCGGTGAAGGTGTGCGGCGCATCGTAGTACAACACCAGCACACCCAGACTCACCCCGCCGACGGAAAGCGGCAACTCCAGCCACGCCAGCTTATTCTCACGGATCATCAGATTACGGACAGCAGCCGCGCGAGGTTCCTCCCTCACATCCGAGACTGCGAGTGGAGATTGTTGGTTGGACTCCTGCCAATCTGCCGCCAGCAAAGGATCGGGCGGGTCATTCTGAAATTTGTCACTC
>DATGQJ010000283.1:0-5816 GCA_035304265.1 Oceanobacillus sp. | reverse complement strand
AGACCGGAGATAGCTGTATGCCATTTTCCAAAATAAGACGGATACACTGTAGGGACACGCAACTGCGTGTCCGTTCCTGTCAATCAGACAGCGGACACGACACCGTCGTGTCCCTACGCTCTCCGGTTGTTCTACGAATCTGCTCAGGAAGCGCCCAACCCCATGAAGAAACTGTACAATTCCATCAGTTCCGGCGGAATCAGACCATCCTGCGCATTGATGGTACGGCTGCCGACGTTGCTTTCTACGGTGAGGCTGTAGAAAAATGCATCTGGCGGCTGCTGTCCGGTAAAGATGCCCTGTATACCGTAGAAATCGATCAGGTTCAGGCGATTGTCGATGTCCGCGATAGTCGCTTCGGGTACGGTGCTGGTCTCGCCATCCCGAATCAGCGTGCCATCACGCCGCACTTCGACGCTAAGTTCCTGTCCACTGACGCCGCCCGTCCGCGAGAAATAGACGGTTGTGAATTCAATCGGCGGGCGTCCACCTTCCGGCACGTTAGAACTTCCAGCCACCAGCGTTCCCGGTGCGGGGACGGGAATGGTAAGTGAGATCACCCCCGCAGGACTCGTCCCCGACTCGACTGTCACTGGCGGGGGCGTGACGGTTGGCGTGGGAGTCTCCGGGGTACAAGCGGCAATCAACACAATGAGCAACAAAATGGCTGCGAGACGCATCCATGCCTCCTCTGAGTCAATGCGCACCCCGCTTGATGAGTTTTATCAAAACAAGACGGAGATTGCTTTCTTGAACCTCACCCCCGCCTCGCTTCGCTCGACTCCCCCTCTCCACGCAGTGGAGAGGGGGTCGGGGGGTGAGGTTAACTCCGTCTCCATCTGTAAAACTACATCAAGCGGGCATCCTTTCTGTATATTAAGCCAAAAGCGCGTGCCAGCGCCATTAAGCCGATACCCGCCAGCAGAGTCACGATAGGAATCAATGGAAGATAGTACCGCTGCCACGGCAAAGGATTGGCAAACAGGCTGGCGCAGGTCACAACCAGCCACACCAGCAGTCCCCACGACGATGCCCATTCATGATAGGGGCGCAATCGTGGCACAAAAAGCACGATGATACCGAGTCCGGCGAGTATCGTCAGCACCAGACCGATCCACTGCCCGAATTGCAGACCGCTCAATGGCGAGTTCATATATTGTGTGATCTCGGCGGTGATGGGAGCAAAATCTGCCCACGCAGCCACTTCGTAATGGGCAAGCGGCGTGAGAAAAGGCTGGGTCAAGATGTTCTGAACACGCTGCTCAAACGGCATCGGCGCGAGTGGATCGGCGGCAACCTGAATGTCCAGCAGTTCGGCGCGTACCGCCAGCAGATCGCCAAAACGGGCAACCGGATCGTTCCAGAGTGCAGGCGAGAGCGCGAGGAATAATCCGGCGATCAACACGCTTGAAACCAGCAGCTTTATCGTGGTCAATGCGACTTCTCGAAGCCGAAAGTGAGTCAACTCGCCCACGAATATCCAGCCGAGCGCCCCGACCATGAAAACCACGCCGTTGTGTTTGCTGGCAAGCGTCAGCGCCCCGCCGAGAATCAGCCCAATCCACAAATACAGCGGTGTGGATTCACCGTTCGCACGACGGCGGGCGATTACAGCAGCGATCAATATCACCAGCAAGCCGAAGAACAGCAGTGATCCTTCCTGCATTGCCCGCCGCCCGTTGAGCAAGATGATCGGGTTCAGCGTGTAAAGTGCGGTAACGAGATAAGCAAACGGACGATTCCCAAACTGCCGCGCCAGCCCAAACATCACGAACACGCTGGCGGCGAGAAACAGCGAAGAAGGCAGGCGTCCTGCCAGCATCAACGCTTCAGAGGGGCGATGTCCGGTGCTCACGTTGTCGTCGTAGTTCAAGCCCCAGTCCCAACCCGGACGCGGCGGCAGTTGATCCGCGCCGATTCCAGCAAGGGTACGCGCAAAGCCGATGGCGTAGCGGTTGATCGTGCCGTTGAGGATGCGTAGCTGCGGATCGGTGTCGATGAAATACGGCGGGTTGGTCATCAACGCGGAAGGATTGCCCTGCACGAGCGCGACCTCGTAATCGCCGCTCATGTAAATCTGCATCGGCTCGTCACCGTGAAAGGATGCCAGCGGCGTCCCTGCGAGGACGAAAAGCGCAAGGGCGACGAGGAATAATCCATCCAACAGTCTGTAAGTACGGTTCATGGAGTTTCACAACGTTGGCAGCCGCAAATGTTCATGTTCTAACCATGCCTGTGCGCCCATTTCGTGTAGAATTCTAGCACCCTTTTGCCAGTATTCCCGCTGTCGATCCTGAACAAGTTTAGACAACACGATCAGGCACGCGGCTTCATCAATGCGCCGTTTCCCCGTCGCCTGATGCAGCGCTTCCTGCAAAAGCGTATACGCCTCTTGATCAGGCACACACTCCGCCAGTGCGCGGCGAGCGATTATCTCGATGTTGAGATACCCTTTCGCCTGAGCCTGCCCCAACGCCCAGTTCGCCAACTCGTAGGCGCGTTTTGAATCACCCTGCGCCATGTAACATCGGCTCAGATTCACCGTCGCGTGGAGTCGTGCCTCGTTGACCGACTTTACCGAACGAATGCAGGCTTCCAAATCCTCAATTGCGCCCTGATAATCGCCAAGATGAAACTTGACGATCCCCTGATTGCCTCTTGCCCGCCGGATTTCGCGCAGATGCGTGAAGTTACTCGCAAGCTGCATGTGATCCTGAATGGAGGTATATGCTTCCTGGATTCGACCTTGATAAAGGTAGAGGATACCGAGATTGCCGATAGTCTTGATCAACCCGCTGTAATACCCGACTGAAGCCAGTTGTGCTTTCGCCGTCAAAAGAAATTTCTCTGCACGCAGCAAATCGCCTTGATTCCAGTAAATGATCCCGATGTCGCCGGTCACGCCTGCTTCGGCTTTGATTTGACCACATAAGCGAAAATGCTCTCTGGAAAGGGATAGGCTTTGTAGAGCGGTCTCATAGTCTCCCATAACCCAGCATTCAATCAAGCCTTTGTTGCAGTACCACTCACCTTTGAGGTTATCGCCCAGCGAATCAATATAGTCGCGATTTTCTTCGGCGCGTTTCAATAACTCGACAGCCTGTGCGGTTAAGCCCAGCCCGCGATAGATATTCAGCCGTTGCAGTAAAAGGTGAAAATCTACGTCGGAGGAAAAGTTGCCAGCCGTTTGTTGCAGCATTTGCTCCACATGGTCGAGGACTGCCTGCGCATCCTGCGGGCTGTCTTTCAGATCGTACAGAATATCGGCAATCTCACTCGCTACCGTCACCGCTTGGAGAGGGTTTGAACTGGCGAGGTCGGATAAGACGCTTACATATCCTTCAAAAAAGGATGGCTCATCGGCTTGTAGTTCCGACGTGCTCAACTGCCCGGAAAGCACGCTCGTAATCGGCGGCTGAGTCGAGAAATGCCGGGTCTGAAGGTCTTTGAGCCAGCTTTTCCGTTCGTCGATCAAGTGGCTCAGTTCGTCGCTTGCGTTGTACCACTTTTCGAGAATGGGCGTCAGTTGCTTGCGATAGGTAATCGCTTCCGAATGCTTCTTGCCCTCTTCCAGCAGGGTCAAAATCCATGCGTGGACTTTCAGGTTATCGGGGTCATGGCGTTTCCAGAGATTGGCGTAGGTGATCGCCTTATCCAAATCCATATGGAAATGGGTAATCGCATCTTCAACCGCGTCTCCAAATTCCTGACGCAGCGCATTCGCCTGCTCGATCTGCCACCAGTAAAAGTCCTCGCTTTCCGGCAGCGAATAATCGCCAAGAAAATCGCCGCCGTATATAGCAAGCGCTTTTTCCAGATGATGGATGCAAGCGTCCTTTTTGGGTTTCTGGCAAAGCCGATAGTCGGTCAAGTATTGGCGAAAAGAGTTCACGTCCACCCAGACCTGCTGTGGACGGATGCCGACGACTTCGGTATCCACTTCCAGCAGGTCGCTGCCAATTTTTCGCTTTAATTCATCGAGCGTGTGCTTGCGAAGCCTGTCAGTCGAATCCTCGACATCCCCCCAGATCAGATTTGCAAGCCGCTGACGGCTGATGGGCTTCTGCTTCACGGCGAGATAAGCCAGCAGCGCGATCCATCGCTGTTGTTTTTTAGTACGCAAAGGGGTTTTTATGTTGTTTTTCTCCAAGTAGGGGCTGCCCAAAAGATACAGTTGAGTTTGTGTCTGAAACATGTTGCTTTTATCTATAACCGGACGCTTACTCGGACACCCCGATTGTACTCTGTTACAAAGCTTCAAGAGCAAAAGTAATAGGAGTGGCACCTCATGGACACGGAAATGATAGGACAGCAAGAGGACACCCTCATTCGCGGATACGTCGAAACCATGCTGATCCTCGCCCTATCGCACGGTAAACCGGACAACACTCGAATCGACCTCTTGGTGAAGAGAGCGCTTCGTCATCCGCAAATGAGGCATCTCACTTATGAGGAACTGTACCGCATTGTGCGCCACTGTCTGCTGGTGATGGATATGGAAGATTTCGACGAGCAGCTACGCTCACTGGATACGCTGCTCACCACTGAGGAAGAGAGATACACGGCGCTGGACGTGGCGCTCTCGGCGGTGATGGTATCGGGCAAACTCGACATGCGCGAAAAACGCCGTTTGCTGGATTTACAACTTTTCTTTGGGCTGACCGACGAAGAGATCGAGGACATCATCAGCCGGTATCACATCTCCACCTGATGCGCGTGGCGGATGAAATCCTGTTTGCACAGTTCTTCCATCACTTCGGCGGGCAGCGGCTCGTCTAACGTGAGGACGGTGAGCGTTTGTCCGCCGGGTTGGGTGCGTCCGGTCTGCCAACTGGCGATGTTGATGCCGTTGGTCGCCATCAGCGTGCCGACTTTGCCGATCACGCCGGGTTGGTCGTAGCTGCCCATGATCAGCAGATGACCTTCCGGCACGAAGTTCAGCTTGTAGTCGTTGATCTGGACGATGTAGGGTTCGCGGCGGTCTAACAGCGTCCCCGCCATGAAGATTTGCTCTCCGTCTTCCAGCGTGACCTCGCAGGAAACGCTGCTGGCGTAATCCCCCGTTTTCAGCCCTTTTGCCTGCGTCACCTGAATACCGCGTTCGGCGGCGATGACGGGCGCGTTGATGTAGTTGACGTAATCGCTCAACACAGGCGACAGAATGCCCTTGAGCAGCGCAACCGTCAGCGGCTTGATCAACCCGGTTTCTTCGCCGCGATATTCGACGGCGACACGACGCACCCGCGAACGCGCGAGGGTGTGAAATGCCTTGCCCATGCGTTCCGCCAGCACCATGTAAGGACGAGTCGCCTCGAAGTCCAGTCCGGGCAGGAAGGGCATGTTGACCACGTTGCGGTAGTCGTCACCGCGCAGCGCATCCAGCACTTGCCCGACGACCTGAAGCGAGAGGTCTTGCGCGGCTTCGACGGTGTTATCGCCGATGTGAGGCGTGTGGATCACGTTATCGAGGTTGACCAGCGGGCTGTTGTAAGGCGGCTCTTCGGCGTACACATCCAATGCAGCGCCAGCGAGATGTCCATCCTTGAGGGCGGCGGCAAGTGCGGCTTCATCAACGACGCTGCCATGCGCGGTATTGATCAGCCGAGCGCCCTTTTTCATCTGGCGGATGAGCTTCTCATCGAACATGCCGCGCGTTTCGGCGGTGGCGGGAACGTGGATGCTGACGAAATCGCTGCGTGCCAGCAGTTCGCGTAACCCAACGAGGATGATGCGATCATCGGTCACGTGATCTTCGCTGATATAAGGATCGTATGCCAGAACGGTCATACCGAAGGCGAGGCAGCGCGTGGCGACCA
>DATGQJ010000282.1:0-3855 GCA_035304265.1 Oceanobacillus sp. | reverse complement strand
GTGGGTGTGATGACGCCGGGAGCAACCATTACCCCCGCGTTGATGGCGATTTCCACCACCTCGCGGCTGAAAGACGGCGAAACGATGAAATCTGCCCCCGCGTCGATGGCGCGTTTCGCCATATCTGCATCCAGCACGGTTCCCATGCCGACCACCGCATCGTCGCCATATTTGGCTTTGGCGGCTTGCATCGCTTCGAGCGGTTGGACTGAATTCATGGTGAACTCAAAGATGTTCAGTCCGTTTTCCAGCAGCGTTTCGGTCAGTTGCAGCGCCGCTGGTGGTGGGAAATTGCCGCGTATCGCCGTCATAATGCCACAGCGCACGACACCGTCGAAAGCTGTTTGAGCGTCCATTTGATTGCTCCCTGATATGCGTTTGCCGGAGATGATAACGTTTTCAGACTGCGAGTGCCCAGAATTGCTCGCCGTTGAGGATTTTGTGCAGCATATGGGCGAATTGGTGGCGGGGCAACGGTTTGGTCAGGAAGCTATGACACCCGGACTGCTGCGCACGTTCGACGAGCTGATCAGTAACAGCTTCACCCAGACAGATAATAGGAATCTTGCGTAGGTTGCGATCACGCCGGATGTCAGCAGCGATGTCGAAGGAGTCGGCTTGCGGCAAGTCTATATCGAGCAGGATAAAGTCGGGGCGGGGATGCATTTCACGCAGGCGTTCTAGAACTTTAGCACCGGTGGTATTGCGCTTAAATTCAATCCCCTGCTCCCGTAAAATGTCCGAGATGGCACGTAAACTGTGAGCGTCGTCCTCGATTACTAGCGCCCACATCGTATCGGATTCCATATTACATGGGACATCTCAATCTTATCTTCATTCCAAAATACATTATATACTGACTTGAATCAGAATTGTGGAAAAAATTAACAAAATTCACAAATTAATCATGAAGACAGCAATGGAAAATGAAAGGTTTGTTAATTCAAACAATGGAAATCATTATTGCACCGGGAGCGTTTAAACACAGCCTGACGGCTCACCAAGCGGCGAGTGCCATTGCCACCGGTCTGGATCGCGCAAGGCTGGGGGCGCACCTGCACGTTTGTCCGATTGCAGACGGTGGCAACGGCACACTCGACGCTTATCTCTTAAACCGTGGAAAGCGCGTGAATGTCACAACTTTTGATCCGTTGATGCGTTCCATCGAGGCAGCCTATGGTTTGATAGACGATACCGCCGTGATCGAAATGGCGCTGGCGTCAGGTTTGGAGTTGGTTCAGCGCCATGAACTGGATGCACTACGGGCAACGACTTACGGCACCGGCGTGCTGTTGAATGCCGCGCTGGATGCAGGGGCGAAACGTATGATCGTCGGTCTGGGCGGAAGTGCCACCACTGACGGCGGCGCGGGCTGTTTGCAGGCGCTCGGCATACGGTTATTGGATGATCAGGGCAACGATGTGCCGCCGGGCGGTGGAAATCTAAATCGGGTGCGGACGATTGACATCAGCAGACTTGACCCACGTTGGCGCGAAGTCGAAGTCATCATTGCTTCGGATGTTGATAATCCGGCATTGGGAGAACGAGGCGCGGCGGCGGTGTTCGCGCCACAGAAAGGCGCATCGCCTGAGGAAGTGCCGCTGTTGGAAGCAAATCTGCGCCACTTCTTCACACTGGTTTACGAACAACTTGGCGTGGATGTGCGCGATGTCCCCGGCGGCGGCGCGGCTGGCGCGTTCGCGGCAGGGCTGATGGCTTTCCTGAATGGCAAAATCCGATCCGGCATTGACCTGATTCTTGAACACGTCGGTTTCGATGACCTGCTTGCCACTGCTGACCTTGTGATTACGGGGGAAGGGCGCATGGATGAGCAGACGATTGGCGGCAAGGGACCAATTGGCGTTGCGCGGCGGGCGCATGAGCGCGGTGTGAAAACGGTGGCGCTGGTCGGTGGATTGGAAGCCGACGACGTGCTGCTGCATGAGGCGGGCGTGTGGGCGGTGCTGCCAATTGTCGATAGACCGATGCTGCTGGATGAGGCACTCAAACGCGCCCCGGAATTATTGGAACGGGCGGCGACGCGATTAGGCTATTTGTTGCAGGTTTGAATATCGCTTGTTCATGAACAGAGCCGGAAGCGAGAGGCGTCCGGCTGAAAAACGACATGACAATTGCGCCGGTTTTAGCGCCGCATTTCGAGACGGTCTTCGATGCTCTTACGCAGATCAGAGAAGTCCTGCGACAACTGCTTGAACGCATTCCCGCGTCCAAGGCTATCCTCCATCGAGCGGGCGATTTCGGCACGCAGCTTTTCGCCACTCTTCGGCGCGAACATCAATGCCAGAACCGTACCAATGCCCACGCCGAGCGCGAGAAACATCATCACAGCAACGGCACGCTCACGGTTCGCACGCATTTCCGCTTCATGGCTGTAGTAAATACGATCATTCATGATATAAGCCTCCAACGTCATCCATCTATCAAGTGAACTTAATTAAAATCTAAATTTCATTACTTGTCAATTACGAGCGCTGGCAATAAATGAAAAGAGGCGTTCTGATGAACGCCCCCAACGATGAATGGCAGTCCGGGAAAGCTAACGACGGTTTTCGATACTCTTGCGCAGTTCGTCGATTTCTTTAGAAAGCTGACGGAATGCCTGCGCAGTGGCTTCACTGGTCTTGCCGAGGTTGTATTCCAACTTTTCGCGGAAGGTTTTTGGCTTACGCTGCTGATTCGCCGCGATTAACAATGCGATAGCAATGCCAACCGTGATCGCAAAGATGATGAAGGTGATGATAGCAGCAGTCGCCGCCTGATTGTTGACTTCCTGTGAATTGGTATCCACGTAGTCGGTATAATTTGTATCCACCTGTGTTTCCATCGTGTTTTATCCTTGCCCATACCCAGACTATCTTAATTAAAACAGAAATATTCCCTTTCGTCAACAAACTGCAATCGCAGCCGCTTTTCTCCTGTGACGATGCTGTGACGATGTTGTGACGCTCGTTCACTAGAATGAAGGAAGGGGGTACTGTCACGATCCTCTGCACCACACAACATCATACGCGCACGTCGAGTATTTCATGGGGATAACACAATGAACGCACTCGATATTCTGCAATACGGCAACCTGACCTTTTTGAAGACCGTTCAGGCAGTACCGTTGGCAGACCGCGAGGTCGCAGGGGTTTGCGGACACTGGTCGGTCAAAGACATCATCGCGCATCTGGCATCGTTCGAGGTGCTCCTGACCGAAGTGTTCTTATTCTTGCTCAATGGCAGTTCGATCCCGACACTCGATCAATGGCAGGCTAATCCAGCCGCTTTCAATGATCATCAGGTAAAACTCCGTGGGGAAAATTCAGCAAAAGAAGTCCTTACCGAGTACGTCACGACGTTTGACAGGGTGATGGCACTTGCCACTCGAATCAGCGCGGACACATGGCAGCAGTCCGGAATCCTGCCGTGGCACGGCGGACAGTACAGCCTCGACGATTTCATCGTTTACCAGTATTACGGTCACAAGCGCGAACACAGCGCCGAAATCGCGATTTTCCTCAACCGAATCTCTCAAACGGCACGCACCGGGTAACGGTCTGCTTGAACGGGTGCAGTATAAATAAGGGCGGAGATCGTAGGGACATGATACCGTCGTGTCCGCCGCCTGATGGACAGGAACGGACACGCAGTTGCGCCTCCGTATTCAATGGGTAAATCACAGCATCATGGCTTCAACAGCCGGTTGATTTTGCTAGAGCGTGTTATGCACTTGCCCCCTCATCCCCCGGCCCCTTCTCCCACGCAAGCGGGGAGAAGGGGAGCGATCACCCGCGCTTTGTCCCTCTCCCCGTTTACGTGGGAGAGGGACGGCTTGCCTAAGTGAAGCGACGC
>DATGQJ010000281.1:0-2339 GCA_035304265.1 Oceanobacillus sp. | reverse complement strand
GCCAGCCCGTGAAAGAAATATGCCTCGCTGTAGTTGTCCGCCGATTGCAGTTGGTTGAAGCGTTCGGTTGCCTTTTCGCCTACCGTCACCACCTGAAGCGACACCGTATCCACCAAGCCGCTATCGACGGGCGCGAAATAGTCGCTGATGCACAGGTATTCCCCGAACGGCTGGCGCGGGAAGGTGAAGCGGGCGACCTCGATTTTTTCCGGTGGCGTCCCATTCGCCTTCTGGAACGGCTCTGGATCGTAGATGATCAAATCGTCGCCGTCGCTGTTGCCGGGGAAGAAGCCATAGACCGCTTGCGGCTGAAGCGTTTTGTCGTGCAGCGCCTCACGGGTCATCCGTTCCAAACGCGCCTCAAACTCGGCTTCCAGCTTTTTCCATTCCTCGCCGTGTGTGTTTCCTGCGCCCCACGACAGCCGGTACAGTTCCGGCTTGTGCAGGTATTTCAACACGATTTCTAGCGGCATCTCGCGGATCGTGCGTGTTCCCCAGAACGGCGGCTTGGGAATGCTCGGCGCAGGCTGGACGGTCTTCGTCCCCTGAGTCCGCGCCCGTTTCACCGGAACAGGCTTGTCCAGATCGGCATACGCCTCTTCTTTGATCTGCTCGATGAACTTCTCGCGCTGTGCCGGATCGATCAGCGTATCCATCACCGCCAGACCCTCGAAAGCGTCCTTGCAGTAGAACACGCCCGGTTCGTAGGGCTGGTCATTGTCCTCTAAAAAGAGGATGCGCCGCCCGAACTTACGGTTGATTGTCGCGCCATCGATCAACACCGGAAACTTCAGGTTGCGCCGTGCCAGTTCATTGATGATCAAGGGCATCTGCTTGGATGTGCTGACCAGCAGGGCGCTCAAACCAATGGCGTCCGCCTGATATTCCTGCGCCTTTTCGATGATCACGTTGGCGGGAACCTGTTTGCCCAGATCGTGAACGGTGTAGCCGTTGTTGCTCAAAATCGTCTTGACGAGATTCTTGCCGATGTCGTGAACGTCGCCGTAGACCGTCGCCAGTACCACCGTGCCCTTCGACGCGCCCTCAACCTTATCCATGAACTTTTCCAGATAGGCGACAGTTTTCTTCATCACCTCGGCGCTTTGCAGCACGAACGGCAGAATCAACTCGCCCGCGCCGAACTTATCCCCGACTTCCTTCATTGCCGGAAGCAGCACGTTGTTGAGAACGCCAACCGCATCCTGCCGCGTCAGGCATTCGTCGATCAACTTCTCCACGCCCTCTTTCTTGCGGTGGACGATCTGCCAGTGGATCGCCTCTTCCGCCGTCATATTCTCGGTGGGGTCTTCAGCCTCAGCAGCGGCGAGTTTGACATCGTTCTGCTCGAAGTATTGGATGAAGCGGGGCAGCGCGTCCGGGTCACGGTTGAAGATCAGGTCGTCCGCCAGCTTGCGTTGTTCCTCCGGGATTTCGGCATACGGCGTGATGTGCGCCGGATTGACAATCGCCATATCCAGCCCCGCCGCTACCGCATGATAGAGAAAGACGCTGTTCAACACGCCACGCGCCGCCGGACTGACGCCAAACGACACGTTGCTGATGCCGAGCGCGGTCAGCACGCCGGGGATGTTCTGCTTGATCAGGCGGATGCCTTCAATCGTTTCAATCGCGTCATTCCGTAACTCTTCCTGTCCGGTGGTCAGTGGGAAGGTGAGCGTGTCGAAGATCAGGTCTTCCGGCGCAAGCCCGTATTCATTCACGGCAATGTCGGTGATGCGCTGCGCAATCTCCAGCTTTTTCTCGCGCGTGTGCGCCATGCCTTCTTCGTCAATCGTCATCGAGAGCACGCCCGCGCCATACTTTTTGGCAATCGGCATCACTTTGTCGATGCGCTCTCGTCCGTTTTCAAGGTTGTTGCCGTTGATGATCCCGCGTCCGGGATAAACCGATAAGCCCGCTTCTGCCACCGCCGGATCGGTCACGTCGATGATCAGCGGCGTTTCCACCGCCATCGACAGCTTCTTGACCAGCGTTTTCATCTGCTCGGCTTCGTCGGCGCGTTCGGTCAGCGCCACCTGCACGTCGAGCATGTGGGCGCCGCTTTCCACCTGCTGAACCGCAATCGGGATCACGCTGTCATAGTCGTCGTTCAAAATCAACTGCTTGACCTTGCGGCTGCCCTGCGTGTTGACGCGCTCGCCAATCATGGTCGGAGCGGGAACGTTGATCATCGGCACGGCACGCATGTTGCTGGACGCCATCGGCTGCAATTGGGGTTCACGCTTGACCGGATCGCGGCGTTTTGCTCGTCCCGCAACCTCGTCCTCGTAGGAATGCCCGTGTACCTTTTCGTACAGTTGGCGAATGTGCTCCGGGCG
>DATGQJ010000280.1:0-6086 GCA_035304265.1 Oceanobacillus sp. | reverse complement strand
TGAACAGCAGCCATTCTCCGGTAGCGTGTTGGGACAGCCGATGTCAAGCGTAACTCTTGCCGTTCCAGCCAGTCGGCGGCTCTTGGGTTCCGTGCAGCACGGTCAAGTTCATATGTCGCGCGGCGAGCGCATCCAACCGTGCCCTGGTTTCGTCCGACGATTGATCGTCAAGCGCGATGACTTCAAATTGGGGATAGTTCTGACATACCAGCGATTCGATACAGGGGACGATATTGCGTGCCTCGTTCCTTGCGGGAATCAGCACACTGACGCGGGGTGATGAAGCAGTCGGAGATTGTAGTTCTCGTGTGCGGCGCAGGAAACGCAGGTTGCGCCACAGTCGGCGGGTGAGGAACGTCAACACGATCAATGCTGTGCTGAGCGAGCTAAGGGCAAACAGGCGCATCATGCTTGAAGTAGGTCGGCACGAGAACTTGACCGGAGATAAAAAGCACCGAGTTTGGACACGAGAATCAGCAGTTGTGCCGCGCCTAACGCTAATTTCCAGAAAGTCGGCTCCGTCGCCAGCAAGTAAGTGATGACAGTCAACGGAATGACCAGCGCTCGCAGCAGATCGTTCTTGAGCAACAGCGTTACCACGATAGCCGCGCCGCCCATGACAAGGGGTATCTCATATAGGGTCAATCCCGCCCAGACACCGAACAGCGTCACCAGCGCCCGCCCGCCACGAAAGCGCAAGAAAACCGAAAAAGCGTGTCCAACTGTTGGCATCAACGCAATCCAAAAAAGTTGGGTTTCCGGCAGTTGCAGCCCCCATCGGGCAACGAATACAGGGATGAACGCTTTGAAGAAATCCAGCAGCAGAACACTGATACCCAACTGCCAGCCGCCGACACGAAAGGCATTTGCCGCACCGGGGTTTCCATCGGACTGCAAGCGCGGATCGACCCCGGTGAACCACCTCCCCAGCCACACCGACCATGGCAAAGCGCCCGACAGATAGGCAAGCGTGAGTATCACAATGAACGACATGAACAACGCTATCGCAGCAGTGGATTCATGTCGTGGAGCATCCGGTTGATCAACTCAACTCCTTCTTGCAGTGTCCGCCCCAGAAAGATACCCGGAATCATGTCGATCAACTCCGGATGGTCTATGAACGCACGTCCGCCAAACCCGACGGCAGGACGTGGGGTGGTTTCGGGCAGCCAGCGCTGCCAACCGGCAAGCGCCCACGCCGGTTCTTCGGTCATGGCGACGAACACGATCAGAGCCGCTTCGACATCTGCTACAAACGCCGCCAGATCGGGTAAAGGCACAGTCTGCCCCAGATAGATCACGTGCCAGCGCAGGCGTCGCAGCAGCACCGCCAGCATGAGCAGGCTGCCTTCGTGTAGCTCTCCCGGAGCGCAGGCGAGCACCACCGGTTTGACGGGGTAGGTGGGTGGTCCGGTTCGCAACCACATCAGAAGGTGATGGCGCAAATGGTAGGTGGCAAAGTGCTCGGTTGCCACGTCGATACGCCCTTCGCTCCATGCCTCACCGATGTCGTGAAATATTGGTCCAATCACATCCAGTATCAGATATTCGAGTGGGAAAAGGGTGAGCGCCTCACCGATGACCTGATTGGCGGTCTCGGCATCATGCTGGACCAGCGCGTCCATCAGCCGCTGACGGAAAACTTCTAGAGGATCACCCTGCTCACTGCTCCGCACAAATGGCTGAGGGGCAATTTGGAATAGGCTTCCCTCACGTTCGGCTTGATGCAGGGCACGAATGGCTTGGCTGGTTTGCATCCCTTCGTCAACCCGCAGCTTCACCCATTGTAAGCGCGTCACTTCCTGCTGCGAGTACAGGCGGTGTCCTCCGACGGTTCGTGCCGATCTGGGGAAACTGTATCGGCGTTCCCACACCCGAAGGGTGGTTTCGGAGATGTCCGTCATGCGCGATACTGCGCCGATGTTAAAGAGCGGTTCTTCGTCTGCGGTTGTTTCGCTGCGATGTTGACTCATGTTGGTTCCTCTGTGTGAGATCGTTGTTTTAACATCATACACCCGAATCAAGGCTTTGTCTAATTAATCTGTACATGGAATTGGACAATTGCTTGACATGGATTACGATGTGCATTATGATGTGTTGAACTTTTTTCTACAAGGAATAATGCCAATGGGTATACAGCCCGCAGTGTGGGAGTATCGGTTGCTCTCGTGGGCACACGAAGCGCTTACCAGCCCGGCTATCGAGAAGCACATCGCGCCGGATTCTGATGCTCTGGAGAATGCTTACCGTTACTGCGCACACGTCACCCGCACCAAAAGCCGGACGTTCTATCTGGCGTCTATGCTATTGCCGGGGGACAAACGGCGGGCTGTACAGGCTTTGTACACCTTCTGCCGTTCGACTGACGATCTGGTGGATGAAACTCAGAGTCTGCCTCATGCCGACAGCGTGTTTGCGAACTGGCGTGCCCGGTTGAGCGATCCGCATCCAGCCGCCCATGATCCGGTAGCGCTTGCGTGGGCGGACGCACAGACACGCTATCGCATTCCACACGGCTATTCCGACCAACTGATTACGGGCGTTACCCGTGACCGGACTCAAAAACGCTACCAGTCGTTTGAAGATTTAACCGAATACTGCTACGGTGTGGCGTCCACTGTCGGACTGATGTCTATGCACATCGTCGGCTTTATGAGTGATGACGCGCTGCCATATGCCGTGAAGCTCGGCATCGCCCTGCAATTAACCAATATTTTGCGGGATATTGGAGAGGACTGGCGGATGGGTCGCCTGTATCTGCCGTTGGATGAACTGGCAGATTTTGGGCTGCGTGAGGATGATTTGGATGTTGGTCGTGTGGATGACCGCTGGCGCAGGTTCATGCGCTTCCAGATTGAGCGCGTGCAAGCCCTCTATGATGAATCCGCGCCGGGAATTGCGCTGCTGAATGCCGATGGACGATTCGCCATTGTCGCCGCCGCCGAGTTGTACCGCGCGATCCTCGAGGACATTGAGTCTCACGATTACGACGTGTTCCGGCGACGTGCCTACGTTGGGCTGTGGGGCAAGGTAGGGCGTTTGCCCAATGTCTGGTGGAAGAGCCGCTTTATACAGGGAAGTGAACATGTCTAAGATTATCGTTATCGGCAGCGGCTTCGGTGGGTTAGCAGCAGCGATTCGTCTGGTTGCCAGAGGGCATGATGTCGAGGTGTTTGAGAAACGGGACAAGCTCGGCGGACGTGCCTACGTGTACGACATCAACGGCTTCAAGTTCGATGGCGGTCCCACCGTCATTACCGCGCCATTCATGTTTGACGATCTGTGGGCATCTGCCGGTAAGCGGCGTGAGGATTACGTCGAGTTCGTCGCTTGTGACCCATACTACCGCATCTTCGACCATGAAGGGCGATCCTTCAATTACAACGGTGACGAGGAATACATCCTCAAACAGATCGAAGCGTGGAATCCAGCCGACAAAGCGGGCTACCAGAAATTCATGGCGTCCACCAAAGCGATTTTCCAGAAGGGATTTGTCGAACTGGCAGACAAGCCTTTCCTGCACTTCACGGACATGCTGAAAGTTGCGCCCGATCTCATCAAGATGCAGTCCTACCGCAGCGTCTACGGCTATCTGTCACAGTTCGTCAAGGACGATTTCTTGCGACAGTGTTTCACCTTTCACCCGCTGCTCATCGGCGGAAACCCATTCGATGCGCCTTCAATCTATGCCATGATTCATTATCTGGAGCGCGAATGGGGCATCCACTACGTGATGGGAGGTACGGGTGCGCTGGTGCAGGCGATGGGCAAACTCTTCGCCGAACTGGGTGGCAAGGTACGCCTCAACACGGATGTAGCCGAGATTCTGGTGGACAACCATGACCGCCGTGTGACGGGTATTCGCCTCGCTGATGGGACAGTCCATACCGCTGACCACATCGTCTCGAACGCCGATGTCGCGTTCACCTACCGCAACCTGATCCCGGAACACTACCGCCGTAAGTACACTGACCGCAAGATTGATAACATGAAATACAGCATGTCGCTGTTTGTCATTTACTTTGGCACAAAGCGACAGTATCGTGACCAAGGGCTGGCACATCACAATATCCTCTTAGGCAAGCGTTACAAGGGATTGTTGACCGACATTTTTGAACGAAAACATCTCGCGGACGATTTCTCGCTCTATCTGCACATGCCAAGTCTGACCGACCCATCGGTTGCACCGCCGGGCTGCGAAGCCTTCTACGTGTTGTCGCCTGTTCCGCATCTGGATGCTGATGTGGATTGGGCGCAGGCAGCCAAGCCTTACCGTGATGCGATCATGCAGTTTCTAGAGGACAACTACCTGCCGGATTTACAAGCCAATATTATTGCCGAGCATTCCATTGATCCCCGGCACTTCCAAAACGTGCTCAACAGTTACAAAGGCGCGGCGTTCTCGTTGCAACCGATCCTTACTCAATCGGCATGGTTCAGACCGCACAATCGCTCAGAGGACTTCGACAACCTCTATTTTGTAGGCGCGGGCACGCATCCGGGCGCGGGACTGCCGGGGGTGCTGTCCTCTGCCATCATCGCCGAAAACCTGATCGGCGATCCTGTGCCGCAGACGATGCCCGTGTTAGCGCCCGCCGGAAATATAGCCTTATGACCTACTTTGGCTTCCTGCTTCAATTTGTGGTTGTCCCGATTGTGGTTCTGGGCATATTCGTCTACCGGGATCGGCGTATGGGCAAGGCACTGCCACAATCGCTTCGACTGTTGCCCCCGGCACTGGTTCTGGTAGTGCTGGTCGGCATCGCCCTGATTTACACCACACCATGGGATAATTATCTGGTTGCCACTGGCGTGTGGTGGTATGACCCAGCGCTGGTGACGGGCATTACGCTGGGGTGGGTACCCATCGAGGAATACACCTTCTTTATCCTTCAGCCGATTCTGACCGGTTTATGGGTGCTGTTTCTGGCGCGACGGGTGCATGTTGTTGATGCACCTTTCAAGCCTCGAAGCGGCGTCCGCGTCGTGTCAGTAGTGGGCGTTGGGGCGGTGTGGTTTGCTTCGCTTCTGCTACTGTTATCAGGATGGAAGCCGGGTAATTACCTGTCGTTGGAACTGGTCTGGGCATTACCCCCCATTGCGTTACAACTGGCGTTCGGCGCAGATATTCTCTGGCACTATCGCCGATTGGTCTTCGTGTCTATTGCCTCTGCAACACTCTACTTATGTGGCATGGATGCGCTCGCGATTGCCAGCGGCACATGGACGATCAATCCGGAACTTTCACTCGATGTCTTGCTAGGTGGTGTTTTGCCGGTAGAAGAAGCGGTGTTCTTTTTGCTCACCAATATGCTACTCGTCTTCGGGCTGGTGTTGGGGCTGGCGACTGAAAGTGCCTATCGCCTCCCCGCACAGATCATCGGCGGGAAAGTATCTCAAAGCGAACGCCTGACGCAGTGAACTTACTCATGACCATCGTTGAGTCAAACCTTCGACAACGTCAGCCACCTCTTGAACTCTGGTTTAAATATCAGGCGATGGGGCAGGGTATCCGCGTCCAGCGATGTTGAAAGCATCATCACTGGACGTTTGATGATGACGGCAATGATGCTGTCTACGCAAACACCTTCACTTTTTTTTGGCGGATTGCATCTCAACAACTTGCAGCGTATCTTCATGATCGGATGTCGAATTCGCAGTCCGCGCGAAGCGCTTCTCACCAGAAGCGTCGTGAGCAAAATACAGCGGCGCACCTCTCGCCCTCTCCCTTGTTCCAAGTATTCATTTTGCAGAGGTGCATTACTCCTGACAACTAGCCTACGCTGTAGGACAGGTGATTGATGTTCATTGCATCTGGTATGCTCTTTAGTTGTTAATTTGACCCTTTAAGGACTTTAATGAACCTATTATGATAGTTTGACCATAGAGACGATTATGGGGACGATATGCTGCTCACCATCACCACCACTTACCAACCGGCGACGGATCTGGGGTATTTGCTGTACAAGCATCCTGCGCGGCTGCAAGCGTTCAACCTCGCTTTTGGGCAGGCACATGTGTTTTATCCCGAAGCCAGCGATGAGCGCTGCACGGCGGCGCTGCTGCTGGATATTGATCCGGTGGGA
>DATGQJ010000279.1:0-2606 GCA_035304265.1 Oceanobacillus sp. | reverse complement strand
CGCAAGAATTTGCCCCATCATCCAGACCAGATAGCGGTCAGTGATCTTGCTGCTTTCGGTGTCCGCCTGACTTTCGAGCCGTCTAGTCGGCTGCGCCGTACTCATATTCGTCCTCTTTAATCAATTCGCGTTCGACCATCTGCGCGTAGAAACCGCCTTTCGCGATCAGTTCATCGTGGGTTCCCTGTTCGACGATGCGTCCATGATTCATCACGACGATGAAATCGGCGTCCTTCACGGTAGCGATACGGTGCGCGATGATCAGGCTGGTGCGTGTCCGCAGCACTTCACGGAGTTCAGAGAGAATGTCGGCGGCGGTGTGGGTGTCCACGCTGGACAGCGCATCGTCCAGCACCAGCACCGACGGATCGCGCACGATGGCACGGGCAATCGCAACTCTTTGCTTCTGCCCGCCGGAGAGCATCACCCCTTTTTCACCGACCAGCGTATCCAGCCCGTAGGGAAGCTGCGGCAGGTCGTTGCTGACGCGGGCAATGTGAATGGCGCGGTGAAGTTCGTCGTCATCGATGTGGGCGTTGCCCATGCGCACGTTGTCCTGCATGGTCTGGCTGAAGAGGAAGGTGGATTGTGGCACGTAAGCCATGCCTTCACGCAGCGATTCCAGATCGTAATCGCGCACATCTACGCCGCCGATGCGAACGCTGCCTTCGGTGGGGTCGTGCACCCGCGCCAACAGGCTGACGAGCAGCGTCTTGCCGCAGCCCGTTGGACCAACAAATGCCACCACCGATCCGGCAGGGATTTTGAGCGAAACGTCGTGCAGCAAGGTTGTGTCGTCCATTTTGACAGTGACGTGGTCGAATTCTACGTCGTTGCGTTCCTTGGAGAACGGAATGGCATTGGGCTTGCTGCGAATGGTTGGAGGTTGCAGCAGCGGCGTGATGCGTATCAATGCGCCGCGTGTTTGCTGGTAACGCTGGTAAATCGTGCCAAGCTGAAGCAAAACCGTGCTGATCACGCCGAGGTAAATCAGGAATTGCGTGAAATTCCCCAGCGTGAGCGAGCCGTTGAGTGTGAGAATGCCGCCGAATAGAACGACAATGCCTGTGGTAAGCTGGCTGATCATGTTAGGCAGCATACCCACCGGCTCGTTGCGGCGCTTGAAGTAGAGCCAGCGGCGTTTGTATTCGAGGTTTTCCTGACGGAATTTCTCGGCAACGCCCTCTTCGCGTCCGAAGGTCTTGATGGTCTGGATGCCACTGGTTGCATCCTGTACCAGTGCCGCCAGTGTTCCAGCCTGTTCCTGAACCTGCTCGAACATCGGCACCAGCACAACGCCCGCTCGAATCTGGAACGAGGTCGTGACCACGAGTACGATGAAAACCACTATCGTCAGCGGCACGTTGACGCTGGCGAGCAGCACAAAGATGAAGATGATCGAAACCGACGCGCTGCCGAAACGGTTAAAGCCGAGCGCCAGAAGCCGCCAGATCATGTCGATGTCGGCGTGCATACGCGAGATCAGGTCGCCCGTCGCGTAGCGGTTGAAGAATTCCTGATCGAGCGTCAGCAGATTGTCGAACAATTTGCGGCGGATGTCGAAGTTAACGTCGTAGGCGATTTCACCGCTGTAGTAACGCTGACCGTAAAAGGCAGCAACCGTGAACAGCCCAAAGACGATGATCAAGACAACGTCCTGAATGATTACGTCCGGCGCTGCGCCCGCACGCACGTGGTCGATGACCGTACCGATCAGAAATGGCTCCATAGACGCGGCGATACCGCCGAGGATTCCGCTTATGGTTGCGCCGAGCGCTTTGCCCCGGTGCGCAGCAATAAAACTCCACAGCCAGCGCATATCTGCCTGCGGCTGCTGAACTGCCTGAACTGCCACTTCTGATCCTTTTACATTTGTTAAATGGGCTTAATATAGCATAGCAAATCGGAGATAATGCCAACTAATGCCAATTGTAACACATTGGTGATAAGTGGCATTCCGCCGAGACGAGGTTCATCATAGGATTTCGCTATGAATATCATCAATGTTGGCTATGACTCGACCAACTATTACGTGCTTGCCGATTCCAGCCCGAAACTGCTGGTTGACGTGGGGTTTCCCGGAACACTGCCGAAATTACAGCACCAATGCAAGCGTATGGGAATTGCCTTGCCCGACATCAAGTACCTGCTCATTACTCACTATCATCCTGATCATGCGGGGCTGGCACAGGAATTGAAACGAATTGGACTTAAGCTCATTCTGATCGATATGCAGCGTGAGGCGGTGCCGCTGCTGCGGACTCACATGAAGCCGGAGCAGCACTACGTGGAAATCGCCCTCGACGACAATATTGACCTCACAATTGAGGATAGCCGCGCTTTTCTGGGGAAGCTGGGCATACAGGGCGAGATTATTGCTACGCCCGGTCATTCGGATGACAGCGTAACGCTGATACTGGACGAAGGCACGGCTTTTACGGGCGATTTACCCCACCCGATGATGCTGTCCGAAGACATGACCGCGGCACGAGAGAGTTGGAACAAAATCCGCGCTCGTGGCGTCAAGACGGTTTATCCGGGGCATGGTTCGGTGTGGCGGTTGGAATAACCTCACATCCTCAAGGAACGTCAATCACCACCTTATG
>DATGQJ010000278.1:0-6557 GCA_035304265.1 Oceanobacillus sp. | reverse complement strand
TCAGGGAATTCAGGCTGAGGAGTCACGCTTTTTTACTCGTTCAATTTCGACGGTTTTCAAGGTTCAAGTATAACAAATGTGGGGATTTGTGCTGCTAGATTTTGAGCGCCGAAAAAGGCGCATCGGATTGATCTGATAAACGGAGCAGGATTAGAGATGATGTGACGATGAAGACTGTAAAAAGGTTCTTGTTTTGCAAGAAACCAATTTTCATATATAATCGCTAATAATCGTTACCCTTCACATCGCCCCAGCATTCCAAAGAGCATCGTATTATCGCAGGAGCCGGTACATGACCGCGTACAGCGGGTACTGGAGTCAATTGCTCACCACGTTCAATCCCTCAAAGGTGGTGGTTGGGTGAGTGACGCTGCCGATGGCTTTTACCGTGAGGTCGATGACGACCTGCTGCCGTCGCTGGAACGGTTGAAAACGGCGTTAGGCGCGGCAGGCGAGACCACCCGCCGCATCATCCAGATCATGCGTCAGGCAGAGCAAGAAGCCGCCGCCACAATGCGCGGGACGGATGAAGCGGCAACATCGATTGCCGACGCTGAGACAGAAGGACAAACCGCTGTGGTTCTTCCGTCATTCACGTATAACGATAAGCCAGAATATCAGCGAATGTTCATCCATTACAATGCGGATATTATCGGTAATGAAATCACTATCGAGGAGACTTTGACCAGTGCTCGTGAGGCAGTTGATCAAGCCGCCGCAAGGGGCGACGAGGCTGCCTATGCAGCAGCACTCGCTGCCTACGAAAGCGCGATAGAGAATGCGTTCGGCATATCTATTGAATCGGAGCAAGGGCTTGAACCAACCCTTGAGGCGCTAGATGAGTATCGTGCGGCAGCAGAAGCAGACGCCGCCTGGTTTGAACAACTTTGGTGCGGAGAGGATGCCGCCTGCTATAGAGAGGTGAACCGTTACGCACTATATCGCGCTGCCAGTGGCAACCGTGTCATCTCCCGGATCGATGTTGATAATCTCCCAGGCTATAATCCCTATTATCTGGTAAGGGCAGAGGACGACGGAACTCAGGTGTATTATCTGGCGCCGGGATATACCGCAGGTACGACCTTGTATGATATTTTTGGCGGCCCCACCGAAAGAAGGGTTACACCAAACAATACCGTAACCATAGAAGGGGAACGAACGGTGGATGATGTTATGATAGCAGAGAATGTCTCTCACGAAGCAGGACACTCTTTGCTATTTAGCTCGGGATTGGGAAACCTGTTCCGGTCACCCCTTCAAAGGTTACTCAGCGAGGATGTGATGGCTGAGGCGCTTGGTACTGTTCCGGGAGGGCTAACACCGAGCTGGTCTGAGATCGGGCGCGATACACGACAAAATCCTGGAACGGATTTTAGTGAGTTACAGGCTGACACGTTTCTTTTTACATCACAAGGGCAATATGAAGAGTTCGCTCGATTCACTCCGGTTTTTCAAAGTGCATTGCGGCAAGCGATTCTAAGCAATACACCGCCTAGAGATTACTATCAGGCATTGTATGAAATATGATGCTGCAAGTGACAGCACCTGAGGGCATTAACTCTAGAATTTTTGCAGGGCATGTGGAACCGACTACAAATCCAGCTTATGCAGTTCGAACGGGTCCACCGGAGAACCTAACCTACCAACCTATTGTGCTTGGCGGAGAAACTCAGGGATATGGGATTCCTCCAGATACAAACATTACCGTATTTGGACGCAGCGAAACGCCTTTTGCTACGCTCATACCACGCCCAAATGAGCCAGCAATCGTTGATACGCAACCGAATTACTGGGTTTACGGCGGCTGGTATGATGATCAAACGTCTTCTTATCGCTACGGATGGATAAGCGGTGACGTTTTTGGTAATGAACACCGTGAGAACATCGCCAATTTAGAACCTATCCCATTTGCGTCTGTTGATCCGGCACGTCTTTGATCTCAATGATAACTTTAATCCGCCGGATGACACATTTACAAACCAGGAAGGGGAGAGGATATGAAGCGCTTGCTGGTCTCAACGTTATGCATCTTCATATCCTCTTCGCCATTTCCAGTTAGGGCATACATTTATCCATCGTTTACACAGGTTCCCAATGCTATAGCGGAAATTTCGGCATCCGGGCGCTATCTGGTCGGATTTGAATTTATCACGACACACGAGGAGCTTGCTGCTGAGTACGAACGCACCAACCAACTGCCGGATTTCACCTATCGAATCAGCTTGTGGGAGAACACAGAAGGAAATGTAGAGCAAATTTCGGACGTGACATTAGAAACTCCGTTGCTGACCGATATAGTGCCAATTTTTGGGCTTGCGTTCTCGCCCGATGAAACTGCCATTGCAATCCGCGAAGATGAAGCCATCCGTATCCTCGGTGTGCCATCACTGGAAACCGAAACCACCATTCCCATTCCAGTAGGACAATCACTCCTGATTCAGAGTGTAGCTTGGTCGGCAGACAGTCGTTATCTGGCATTTACAGACGACTCACAGGCGCTTGCGGTCTGGGATAGACAGTCCAACAGTGTTGTCCACAGCACCGCAGAAGTTCCGTTCGACGGGCGTATCACGTCCACTTCTACCGGCTGGATCATTCAGTTTGCCTTATTTTCCCCAACCGATGAGCCGCGCCTCTTTCAGACCTGTGATCTCCTGTTGACCGAATGCCGGGTCTACAGCCTCAACGAGCATTTCGTTTACACCTCGGTTCGCGTCGCGCCCGATGGACAAGGCGTGCTGGTCACTGCCGAAGATGGCGCGTTATGGTGGTGGCAGCACGAACAGGGAAATGAATATCTGATCCCAACTGCTCCACTGATCGAGCTAGAAGGTGTCAGTAGTGAGTATCCGCCATTCTTCAGCCCCGATGGGCAATACCTTGCTGTACCCAGAATTCAGCCGGACGGCGCACCCGCTCTCGATGTCTATGAAGTGGAAACCGGAATGGTCGTCGCCTCGAATTACCCGGCAGTAACAGCGGCATTTGTTCCTGAGACCAACGCCCTCGTCTGGTGGGATTACCGCGAAAACCACCTGCTTGCGGTATGTCTCGGACAAACGGAAGGTGAACAGATCAGCGCATCCGCAGAAGAAACCGTCATTCAAGCAAGGTTCCAGTTCGCTGCCAATGGCGATTACCTGTTGATCGAAAATGAGAATGTTGAATCATTCTTCGATCTATGGTTTGCTTTCCCCAAAATCGACTGTGAATAAAAACCTTCATCCGACCATGAACCGTCTACTGCAAGTGTTCTTTATTCTGGTGCTGCTGGCGATTGCGCCCATAACCGTCGGTCTAATCATCCCTCACGCCATCGGTTGCGTTGGAGCGGTTGCCAGTGTGGGCAACCGAACTATCAGCTTCCGGGCGCTACATCGCAGGCTTGAACGTGCTTGATGACCACCGAGCGCTTCAGGAAGAGTTGGCACGTACCGGAGAATTGCCAACGGTATCCTATCAAGTCGTGCTCTGGGAGAATGACGATACCCAGATTGCGCAGGTCGCCGAGATCACGGTTCAAGCCCCTTTACTGACCGATATATTTGCGATTTTTGACCTCAAGTTCTCGCCTGACGAGACACTGCTGGCGGTACGCGAAGACGGGCTGGTGCGTGTCTTACGTGTGCCCACGCTGGAAACCGAACAAATCATCGAAGCGCCCAGCGAACAATCTCTTTTCTACGACGAGCTTGCCTGGTCAGCCGACAGTCGTTACCTTGCTTTCAACGATGACGACCTTGCTTTGTCGGTGTGGGATCGGCAGACCGGAGCGATACATACCAGCAGCAACAATCGGGAACTCGCAGGACCGATTACCGCCGTTCCTGAAGGGTGGATCGTCAAACAACTAATGTTTCTGAAGAAGATAGGCAACTCTTTCGTGCCTGTGACCTGCTGGTGACAGATTGCCGAGTATATACCCTCAATGATCTGGGTACGACCACCGCACCCGAATCGGTGAGTGTATCACCCAATGGACAGGGTGTACTCATCCTGATGGAAGATGATACGGCATGGTGGTGGGAACGCGGAGCGTATGGTGAATTTGTCGCTCCTGCTGAACCAGTTCTGTCTGAGATAAGAGGCACAATTCCTGACAGACCGCCCTACTTCAGCGCTGATAGTCGGTATCTCGCTATTCCCAACTTTTATGATGTCACGAAAACAGACATTTATGCGGTGGGTTCGTGGGAGCAAATCATACCATCGCTCCCAACCCGACTCAGTAGTTTTATACCGAACGTAAATGCGCTGGCATGGTGGGAAGGTTTAGAAGAAGCATTGGGCATCACCTGCATTGGTCAGAACGAAACGGCTGTGGTCATTGAATCGGAAAACATTACGACTGTGACAGAGCCGTTTCAGGTGAGTGCGAATGGAAAGTATGCGCTCGTTTCCACCTATGACGCTGCTCAACCTGACACGCTTTACAACGTGCTTGTGCCGCTACCAGAGGTGGAGTGCTGAGGAACGGCTAGAGGCGGCGTCAGGCAGGGCAACTACTGCTCTCGCCGTCAGATAGTATTGATGTCTGCAATTTTCTTGGTAGATTCACACCTACTGACCCGCTAACGACTATCTTCCTATGTCAAATTGCGCTTTCTTACAGAATAGTCGTTATAATCGACTGTCATGGTTACTTGCTTCCTACGAGATGACATTTTATGCAAGACCCCCTGATCGGTAGACAAGTCGGCGATTACACCATCGTCGAAATGCTCGGACGCGGCGGCATGGCGCGTGTGTACAAAGGCTACGATTCCCGATTGGATCGTTACGCCGCTATCAAGGTCATCGAGTACCACCTGCTCACCGAAGCGAACGCAGCCGACTACCGCAGCCGCTTCCAGCGTGAGGCAAGAGCAGTCGCACGTCTTCGCCATCCGGGTATCGTCACCCTGTACCAGTTCGGCGAATTCGAGAACCTCTACTACATGGCGATGGCGTTCATCGAGGGACGCGATCTGGCGCATATCCTGCGTGAAGCTGCTGACAAAGGCGAACGCCTGCCGCAAACCACCATCCTCAGCATCATGCGGGACGTGGCAGCCGCGCTCGACTACGCGCACGGGGAAGGTGTCATCCACCGTGACGTGAAGCCGTCCAACATCATGATCACCAACCGGGGCAGCGCCGTATTGACCGATTTCGGGCTGGCGCTCAACGTCCCCGAAGGCTCGATTGGCTCGACTTTTGGTACGGTGCATTACGTCGCGCCGGAGCAAGCGCTCTCATCGGCAAAGGCAGTACCGCAAAGCGACCTGTATTCGCTGGGGATCGTCCTCTACCAGATGCTTACGGGGCGCGTGCCATTCGATGATCCTTCAATGGCGACGGTGGTGCTGCGCATCCTGAACGACCCGCCGCAGCCGCCACGCAGCATCGACCCCAACATTTCGCCTGATGTAGAAGCGGTGGTCATGCGAACGCTGGCGAAAACGCCGGAACAGCGTTACGCCAGCGGTCAAGAACTGGTGGACGCGCTGGAAAAGGCGTTCAGCGTCGCGCAGACCAAGCCCTCTCCGCCGCAAACCAGTTTCGACGATAGCGAGCCGCTGCTGGTATTTGTCGGCTCGAAAACGAAGACGGGTGAACAAGCCACCACGCCCAAAGACGACAGTAATGCGACAGCGGACAGCCCACCGCCGCCACCACCGCCCACCACGCCGCCGCCTACCACGCCGCCGCCTACCATGAACGTCACCCCAACCCCTGCCGCTGCGCAGCCGCCGCAGAAATCGTCACGCCTGCCGTTGATCATCGGTGGAATCGCGGCGCTGATCATCATCGGGGCGATCATCGTGCTTGGTAGTGGTGGCGGATTCGGCGCGGCAGCGGCACCGACGGAAACGCGCACGCCCACCGAAGTCGTCGTGGTCGCTGCCGATACCGAAACGCCAACCAACACCCGCACCCGGACACAACCGCCGACGGAGACGAATACACCGTCCCTCACGCCATCTCAGACGCCATCGAATACACCGACGGAGACGCGCACGCCGACCAACACACAAACGCCAAGCATCACGCCGTCGTTCACGGTTACGGCGAGCAACACGCCAAGCCGGACACCAACGAACACCCGCACCTTCACGCCTTCGCCTACACCGACACCTGATGATCCGGTGGTGTTGATTTACGACGAACGTGGATTTATCCTGCTCAATCGTTCCGATCATCCGGTGGACGTGTCGAGTCTCGAATTCGTGCTGGTAACCGAGTCAGGCGAGCAGTTCATCATGGGGTCGTGGGAACTGAACAGCAGCGAACCGCTGTTTGCCTTCCGTCCCGGAAGCTGCTACCAACTGGTGCCGTTCGGGGTGACTGACCCCGACATCCCGCCGATGTGCAGACAGCGGGCAGGCTGGCAATCGCTATCACAGCGCCGCATGTTCTGGCGACATTCCGAACCGTCAACCAGCTTCGAGGTGCGGCAGCAGGGCGATTTGCTGGCAACCTGTCCTATTAACGAAGGGGAGTGTTACATCCCGGCGGAAGAATAGGGACGATAGTTGTGTTTTCTACGCCCTAACGTCAGCTATAATTAACGTAGG
>DATGQJ010000277.1:0-2577 GCA_035304265.1 Oceanobacillus sp. | reverse complement strand
GATGAGTTGGTTGATTCAGTCGAACGTGCTGGTATGGGTTGAGGGAGCAATCACTTACCGTCTGGAAACGTCGGAACCGCTCGATGAGGCGATAGCAATTGCGGAGTCGCTGCAACCTGTGAGCGAGGATTGAGAGAAAAGGGGAGACTCGGCAAGTCTCCCCTTGATCCAGCCTAGCTGCTCGGCATCGAAGAGCCACTGAACATCATCAGCAGTTGCTCATAGGGGAACACGGTTGCACCTTCAGGCTCCGTGATTTCCGGTACTTCGTTGAACTGGCTGTTGTTGAGATTGAAGTTGATGCTAAAGGAAGGCAACTCGTCCACGTCCACCTCGTCCGGTATCGATTCAGCCATTGCGCTGAAATCGAACGCCATGTTGAAGGTGACGTTGACGATGTAGCCAGTTGTCGTGTCGATGGTGGTGGTTGAGGAAATGGTGCTGTTGGAGAGCATGGCTGCTGACATCGCCTGAGCCTCCTCCAATTCCTCTGCCGAGAGGTCTTGCGCCTCCATCTGCTCCTGCATTAACTGCTGGAATTCGGGCGAGTTCATCATTGCGGCGAAATCAACCGTCGTTTCAAAGGTTGCGGTGCTGCCGGAACCATCGTCAGTACGGGTAATGCTCGCAAATTGCTCGACAAATTCCGGGCTGGAGAACTGCGTATAAGTGCCCGGCTCAAACCCGGAAATATCCATGTTTTCAAAGATTTCCGGATTTTGTTCGACCAGCGCTTCGATCAGGCTGGCGATGTCAAGCCCAAGCCAACCCGCCATGCCCATCTGTGACGCATCTTCGCCCATGAGCGGGGCAAGCGTATCGAAGTTGATGTAGCCCAAGCCATCTGCCAGTCGCAGTTGCAGGGTGATATTCTCCGGCGTATCCGGTCCCATTTCAGCGGCAACTTCCGGTGGTAAGCTCAAGGTCAGGGAGAGGTCAAAATCGAAGCCGCGCAGCACATCGACGATATTCGTCATCATGGCAACAGGGTCTGCTTCCATGTTCCCCGCAAACGCGCTGAGTGCGGCGGCATCCGCCGAATACGCGCCGTTGCCCGTGAGGGTGATAGACATCGGTCCCGGTGCATCTGGGATATTCGTCAGGTTTATATCTGCCTGAAAATCAAAGGCTGCCGAACTCAAAGACATCATGGCAGTTTGTGATTGCGTCAAAATAGCACAGTCTGCCTCTGACAGATCGCCGCAGAAGACGGGTGGAGTGGCATCCTGCGCGAATGCAGCACCACTGACCATCAGTAGGGCGATAACGATGACCATTATTTTCCGCATGGGAAGACTCCTTCTTATGCTTACCCAGAGTAAAAACCCACAATGCCTATTCTACTCTGAAACTGCGCGTTGCTTTTCCAATCACGGGCGAAATCGTACAATTCTCAGCATGTGCTCATCTGGCGTTCGCGTGGGGCAGCGTTTATGGCTGATGCATTTAGCGGAAAGGGCTACGTCGTCACCGGCGCGGCAAGCGGTATCGGGTTGGCAATCGCGCGTGCCCTTCAAAAGCGGGGCGCTCGACTTTCTTTGTGGGATCAGAATGCGCAGGGGTTAGCGGCTGCTGCCACCCAATTGAACGCAGTCCATTCGCTCACACTGGACGTAACCGATGTTCATGCGGTTCAGGCTGGCGTAGCCGAAGCGGTGGACAAACTCGGCGCAATTCATGGTGTCATTCACGCAGCAGGTATTTTACATACCGGATTGTTCGAGGATGTGCCTCTTAAGATACACCGAAGAATCCTTGAGGTCAATCTTCTAGGGACGTTTGCAGTCGCACATATCGCAGTTCCCCACCTGAAGGCGAGGCGCGGTTCGCTGGTGTTGTTCGGCTCGGCGGCGGCGTTTTATGGCAGCCCAGAATACAGTTCTTACGGCGCAACCAAAGCGGCGATTCTCAATCTGGCGCAAACGCTGCGTATCGAGTTCGCCGCTTCGCAAGTTCATGTCGGGGTGGTCAATCCACTGTTTGTGAGTACGCCGATGTTCAACGCACCACATGGGCAGTCGCGGCTTTCCGCTAGCAAGTCCCCTTTTGCGCACGTTTACACGGCGGAACAGGTCGCCGAAGCAGTGGTACGTGGTATTGAACGACGCCAGTTCATGATCTGGGTCGGTTTGCGCCCACGTCTGATTTTCTGGCTCAGTCGCTACGCCAGCCTGATAAGTGGCGCAATCATGGCACGCACGTGGCGCGGATGACGCTTATTCTTCGCCCTCTTCGGGCTTTTCGTGCATTCCACTCAAATAACCAGCCATCCACTTGAGGGCGTCAATGGCGCTGTGAGGCTGCTGCTCACCCGTACTCAACTGGCGGTCTACGTCGTCACTCCGGCGCATAATCGTCGCTTTGGTGCGATTATCGCCCATGCTGCCGATCAACTGTGCCAGTTCTTTGAAGTTGTTCGCCAGAATCTTGAGATCATGCGGAGAGAGTTCTTCCATTCGCGCGTCGAGTTCCGCGCGGATGGTCGCTGGCTCGAAGCCAATCGTTCGCTTGGGCGTAGGATCGTAAGACTCCGCCAGTGCCTGCAAAACCGAGAAAGCCACGCTGATGTCTTCGGCA
>DATGQJ010000276.1:0-4448 GCA_035304265.1 Oceanobacillus sp. | reverse complement strand
GAACGGCGGAAACAGGAACAGTTAGAAGCCGCACGTCACGTCGGCGTGAAGGACGTGTACTTTCTCGATTATGCCGACGGCACGCTACAGCCCACACTGGAACTTCGCCGTGATCTGACGCGGTTGATCCGGCAGATTCGTCCGGATCGAGTGGTGATCATGGACCCGACGGCGGTTTTATTGCAGGATGATGGATTTAGCTACATCAACCACCCTGACCATCGGGCGTCGGGTGAGGCGGCATTGTACGCCGTTTTCCCAAGCGCCGAATCGCGTCCGATTTTCCGCGAACTGCTGGACGAAGGGTTAGAGCCGCACCACGTCAACGAGCTTTACCTGATGATGAGCGATAAACCGAATATCGCCGTTGACATCTCAAATGCGATAGATCGTAAAGTTCAGGCGCTGCTCGCGCATCGTTCACAGTTGGATGAGAGCGTGATCGACATGGTGCGCGGGTGGGACAGCCGCGCCGGTAAGGAACTCGGCGTCGAGTATGCAGAAATCTTTCGCGTGATGCGTTTCTACAACGAGCAACCGGGTGACGCAGCGCCATCCACGTAGTGTCTTCGTCTTCACGCTGATTCTGCTGCTGGCGGCAGCACTGCGGATCATCCACCTGACCCAACAAAGCCTGTGGACGGACGAAGGCTTCACGTATAACGTAATCGTTCGGGACGATATGTTCCCCGAAATCGCCGCCGATACCCATCCACCTCTGTACTATGTATTGCTGCGGGGATGGGTAGCCGTGGCGGGCGATTCGGTGCTGTCGCTGCGCTTCTTCTCAGTCATTCCTTCCGTTCTAGGCGTTGCCCTGATAGTTCCGCTGGCGCGAGCGCTCACGCGCGGGCGTTCGCTGGTTGGCGCTCAGGTGGTTCCGGCGCTGGCGTCGCTGGGGCTGGCGCTGGCGGATTCAGAAAATTTCCTCGCACAAGAAATCCGCATGTATACGGTGACGACGCTGCTGGCGATCCTGAGCATGTATGCTTACGTGCGCTGGTATCGCTCCTCTGATGCGCGGTGGGGGGCGGTGTGGGTTGTCAGTACGGTTGCCCTCGTTCACACGTACTATCTGGGGTTGTATGTTCCCTTCATTCAGGGATTACACGCCCTGATATTTTTGCGCGGGCGAGTGCGGAGCGCGGCGGTGAGCCTGCTTGCGTTGAGCGGCGTATTATTCTTGCCGTGGTTTCTGGGCGTGACGCTGGATCAGATTGCGACGCCGCCCCCCCACGAGATGTTCAATTCACAGCCTTCCAACATGGCAACCCTGCTGGAACTGCGGGACAAGTTCTTGACAGGGCAGTGGGCAGTGGTTGGAGCACTGGCAGGGTTAGGCGTCGTGACACTGGCATACAGCGAACGAATTCGCCTGAACTGGAAGCCTTTACGTGAATCTGTACTGGTGCTGATGTGGGCGCTGCTGCCCGTCATCATTACGTTTGTGGCGAATGCGTGGCTGCCGATCCTTACCCCGCGCAAACTGGCACTAATCGCGCCTGCGATTGCGTTGCTGGTGGCTTGGGGATTGGGCAATTTGCGCCAGCCTGCGCGTGGGCTGTTGGTCGGGGCGCTGCTGGTCTATGGCGTCGCGACGGTGGACTTTTACCAGTTGAAAGAACCGTGGGATCGGGTTGCCGAAAACGCAACTCGTTATGCGCTTCCCGGCGAAGCTGCATTGATGGAAGTGGGGTTGGGTGGCTATCCGCTTGGTTATTACCTCGACCATTCGACTGCGTTCAACCGAACCGAAGCGACGCCAGCACGAAATCTACCGCGCTGGCGAGAAGATGCACCCAACACCTATGACGCCGAACTCAACCAACTGTTGACGACACACGACACGGTCTGGTTGGCGCATTGGAGTCCTGAAACGCGGATTTTTGATTTGCTGGGGGCGGCGGGATTGGTGCGTACAGCGACGATGACCACCGATCATCTCGGCAACGATTTGAACGTGTACCGCTATGATCGGCTGCCGGATGAACCGATCACGGTTTACGCTTCGGGTATGACCTTGCTGGCAGCGGAATTTCAAGCCGGACGCCTCGATTTGTGGTGGATCGCAGACGAAGCGCTCACGCAAGACTACAGCGTTTCGGCGTTCGTGCTGAATGAAAGCGGCGTGTTGGTGACGCAGCACGACACGTTCCCGTTCGAGAACATGCGCCCCACAAGTTCGTGGCAACCGGGCGAAGTGGTATATGACCCACATCCGCTAAATCTCGATTTGCCATCGGGCGACTATCAACTTGGCGTCAAGGTGTATACCTATTTCGACGGCGCGATTTATTCAACGGCGGAAGGTGAGGAATACGCCGTCGTCGGGGAGTTCACGGTGCCGTGATTTTGCCGGACGTGCTTGCGCCGAATCTGAAGGTGATGTTTTGCGGCACACAGGCGGGAGCGCAGTCTGCAAGCGTGGGTGCGTACTATGCAGGGCGGGGCAACCGTTTTTACGAGACGCTGTTTCGGATCGGGCTGACACCGCGACAACTCGCGCCGACAGACTACATGCAGTTGTTGAATTACGGCATCGGTTTGACCGATATTGCCAAGCATACGTCGGGTGCGGATAAGCTGCTCAAAGCCGCGCACTTCGACGGCACAGGGCTGCGAGAGAAAATCGTACAATATGCGCCGCGCGTGCTGGCATTCAACGGCAAGCGATCCGCGCAGGCGTTTTTGAGAACGCAGGTGGCGTATGGCTTGCAACCTGACCAGATCGGAGCAACGCGGATATTCGTCCTGCCGTCTACGTCGGGCGCGGCGCGTAAGTTCTGGGATGAGCGTTACTGGCAGGAATTGGCGACGTTCATTCAACCCTGATAGCCGTCGTTCTGGTGGAGCATTTCAAGGGTTTGCTGCTCCAATTCCCATATATCGAGATTCTCCCGCTGTTTCAGAAGTTGGCGCAGACGAGGATAATCCCCGCTGTACTCTTTCGCCCATTCCTGCGCGAATTTGCCGGAACGGATTTCTTCAAGGGTTTGCTCCATCAGCCGTTCCAGTTTGAGATCGTTGAAACGGTCATAACGACTGAGCGTGCCATACTGTGCCGTGAGCGAGTTCAGTTTGAGCGCACCCATGATCCCCTGCGCCGCCGCCTGCCGGAGAAAATCAGACGTTTCGCCGGAAAGATATAGCTCGGTGAAGGCGGCTTCCGGCGGATAACCCGACTCAATCAAAAGCTTTGCCGCGACGATCACCGCCTGATGAAAGATGGGAAGGATCGCCTGCTGCATGAACAGGTCAAGCTCGGCTTCCTGCTCGAAGCGGATTTCCACCGCGCCGCCGCGCAGCGCCCCTATCGCCTTCGCCACTGCCAGCACCGTTTGCCACGCGCGGCGACTCGCATCCTGTGCGACGGCGACGAAGCTGGCAAACCCTTCGCCAGAGAGAAAACGCTCACGAACCGCCGCGCCCATCGTCTTGGCGGAAACCAACCCCACATCGACAAAAGGTGGCGCTTCAATGAAACCAAAGGTAATGTTGTAAGCGCTACTGAAAATAAGGGTTTGCCCACGTCGGAGGTATGGGGTGATGTGTTCCAGATAGATTTTCGGCATGGCTTCGTCGCGCAGCAGAGGCATAATCACGTCCGCCTCTTGCACCGCTTCGGGTATCGCCGTCAGGGTGAACCCTTCCGCCAGTGCTTCTTGCTGTTTTTCGGGGCGCGGTTCGCTGACCAACACGGCAACGCCATTGTCGCGCAGGTTAAGCGCCACCGGACGACCCATATTGCCGTAACCAATAACGCTGACTTTTTTGTCGCCGAGGACGTTTAGATCACCGTCCTCATCGTGATAGATGACTGTCATTTACAATTGAAGCCTCAGGAGTGCATAATGGCGAAACGATACCTCTTTCTTCTGCTTCTGACAATGACGGCACTGATGGCAGCGTGCGAGAGTCTGGGTGTCGGTCAGCAGCAGCCCACCCCAATTCCATTTGCCCTTTTCACAGCGCAGGACGTGATTCAAGCATTTTCTACCGCCGGGTTAGAGGTGCAAGCGGTTCAACGAGATATGGCGGTAGGGCGCGGCGCACCCAATACCTTCAGCGAACGCTACGTCTTCGAGATTCCGCGTATCGCGCCCGCAGGCGGGCAAATTCTGGTTTTCCAGACTCAAGAAGATTTGGATGCGTGGCAAAACTATATCGCGCAACTTCGTGCAGATTCGTCAACTCGGCGTGAAGTCGTGTACGTGTACGTGAAGAATAACGTCATGCTTCAGGTGAACGCCAACCTGACGACGCAAGAGGCAAGGGCGTTCGAGAATGCATTGGAGAATCTAACGATAGACTAGGTTCTGTTGACATTTGAACAAAATAGGCTAAGGTTGTCGGATGACAACCGTGAGATTAAGCGATGAACAGTGGACGAAGGTTCGGGAATTTCTGAAACAAGACCCGAATGCCTATGTGGGAAACGAGGCCGAATG
>DATGQJ010000275.1:0-3319 GCA_035304265.1 Oceanobacillus sp. | reverse complement strand
CCACCCGCAAGAGACTGGATTTTCCCGCGCCGTTTGGACCGACCAGCCCAACGCGATCCCTATCCCCGATTGCCCAGTTGAGATCGCTGAAGATAGTCGTTCCGGCATGGTTGACGCTGAGGTTGTGAAGTTGTATCAGGTGCATGGTATTGTCTCCTTACCCGACCCTTCACGCACGGCGCAGAACGGCGCAAATAAAAACGGCTCTGAACCATGCGCTCAGAGCCGTCATCGAATCGCAAACTACGTGTTAAATGATTCCGGTCACCAGGCGCATTCCTCCCTAGGACCGGCGATTGTGGATGTCATCATCGCTCGTGAAAGAATGGAAGAATGTCCGTAGTGAACCATGTATTGTAGTGTGCCATAAGACCATGTGTACTGTCAAGACGCTACAGTCCGGCTTTGTCGAGTTCATCCTGTAGGGCAGGCAACCGCTTAAACTCGGTACGAATCTCCTGAATCAACGCCGACCACGAAGCGCTATCATCCAGTTTCAGATACAGTTCACGCGCAGTTGCCAGATATTCCGCCGCCTTACGGTAACTATCACGGTTGCGCTCGTCGATGCTTTTACGCACATACTTGAGGTAGACCGGCAGCGCCTTTGCGGGACGCACCATCCTTGAACGCTCCGCCACTTGAAGGTCTAGCTTCACGCCCCACCCCAGACTAGCGTGAAAGCCGGATGGCTCCGGGACTTTTGCCAGCGTTTCCCACGCTTGATCCCATTCCTCGTCATGGAGATAAATAAGAGTCAAAACGTCGTACTGCTGATCCTTTTGCAACTGGCGGATAAGCTCCGTCCGCACCGACTCCCAGTTCCCTACTGCAAGCGAAGCCTTTTTCAAACTGGCATAGTGACTCTCGCTCGGTTGAGCCTTCATCCGCCGGAGTTCCCACTCGAAGAGCAGTTTATGATCGCCGCGTGCTTCCAGCCGCCCAAGTAACCATTCCACAAGTTGGCGATCATAATTTTGCTTCAACGTTTGTTGCGCCAGTCGTATCGCATCGTCATCGCGTCCTGCGGCAGAAAGACGGTACAGTTCGCGTAATCGCGCCCGGCTTCCGGTAATATGTTGTTCTACAACCTGAACCGCTTCATCGGCGCGATTCATTTCAAGCAGTTTGCCAACCAGCAGGCTGTACAACCCTTCTTCACGAAGTCGGCTTAAGGTCACTTCGGGATCGACGTTATCGAGTATATCAAGCTGTGCCTCGAATTCGGCGAAACTCTCGTTCACCCAATGGCTTCGTCGCCCTACCGCCTGATGAAGTTGATTGAGCTTCTGGCGCAAACGCGGCAGATCGGCAGTTCGGGCATAGCGCAGCACAACGTCCCCTGCCTCATCTCCAAAATCGGATCCGTTATCAATATCTTGAAAATAGACGGTAAGCAGTGCATCCAGAATGGCGTAGCGTTCGGCGTCGTCATCGGCAAGGTGATCCAGACATTCCGCCAACCGATTAATCACATCGGTCACGATGGAGGCAATGTTGCCCTCTTCATCTCTATCAACGATACGGTTGTTCTTCGCAATTTCCTCAAGAATCATCCGGTAAATGACACTGGCATTTTGCCAGTCGCCCGCCTTCCCGAATTCCTGCCCGGTTTCCACAATCGACTCCAGCGTATGTTCGGCAGCGCGGTTATCCCATGGATCGTAACTTTTGAAGTCTCGCTGCAACTGCTTGCGCAATCGGTCAACGTTCACCGGAGTCTGGTGCTTTATACGCGATGGCATGGGTAGGTCGATCAATGCCTGCAAGTCGGGATAACGCTTGATCATTTTAGAGATCAAGCCAATCAATTCGCTCTTTTCAAAGAGATTAAGCGTTTCTTCAAGCGACGGGTGTTCCTCGAACGCTTCTGGCTGGTAGTGATAGTTCAGCAGCAGCGCGACAATGTGCTTGCAATCACCGCCATATTCGTACCAGCAGGTACAACTGGTTGTGCCAATCCCTTTGTTGGACACTTCAGCACGCACGTAATAAGGTTCGGATTGGCTGCCCGCCTCGCAGAAACCTTCAAGGAAGTCCCCACGCTTCACCGTATTGAAGATCGCGCCATTACGATAATACTGCTCACCACGCGAGTAACTTGCCTCGGTTGCGCGGACTTTGATCATTTCTTTTGTAATCAGCGGCTTTTTCATCTTGCTCCCTTGCATCAGCAACTGTGATTATAGCAAGTGTTTTCTCGGCAAATTTGCAACCTTGCGTCGCGTCCATACGTATTCGCTCACATCGCACATTGGAAGGAGTCTTTTCGTGTCAACTTACGAAAAAGAAAAACGCAAGAATGACGAACGCAGATCGTTTCCGTGGTGGCTGTTGGTTGTCGGCTTCGTTTTAGGCGCAGCTACAATGCTGATCGTGACCCAGACATCCTCGCAACCCATGAACAATGTCCCTTTGAGCAACTATTCCCAAGAAGAAATTCAACTTACCGCCACCGCTATCGCCGATCAATTTATTTCGTTGGAAGCCAATGGCATACAGGATGTAGACGCACTTGCCGCCACCGCAACGGTCATCATTTTGCAGGCGACTCAAAACCAAGTGATGACAGCGCTACCGCCGTCGCCTTAATGCGCAGTAAAATGGGTGTGTTTCAGAAAGGATCAACGTGAAACCACCCGCCATTCCCCTCGAAGAAATCATCGCTCTGCCCTTGATCTACCAAACCACCATTCCGCCGGAATACCGCGACGAAAACGGGCACATGAACGTTCGCTGGTACATGATGATCTTCGACGAGGCGGGTTATCCTTTCGTGGCAATGCTCGGAATCACACCGGAATTTCACCAGCAGCACGGTACAGGTGGTTTCGATCTCGAACACCACCTGCACTATCTGAACGAGGTTCACGTAGGCGACAAAATAGCGGTGTATGTGCGGGTATTGGGTCGCAGCGCCAAACGTATTCACTACATGATGTTCATGGTCAACGAGACACGCGGTACGCTGGCATCTACCTTCGAGTGTGTCAATTCGTTCGCGGATTTGACTGTTCGGCGTACCGCTCTTTACCCGCCGGAGATCGCGGCGAAGATTGACGCGCTGTTGGCGCAGCATCAGGCGCTTCACTGGGATGCGCCTGTATGCGGAGTCATGGGCGCATGAACTGGCAATTTCGAGCCAAAATCCCACTTTTGATGTACCTTATTAGGCACATCAGAAATGAAGTAGAGGGTCTATGGCTGCTGTACAGGAAGTCAATGTCGAACAATTCAGCGAACTCGCGCAGGCGATTGAGCGTGAGGTCAAGCGTGTCATCGTCGGGCAGGATGACGTTGTTCGCAGCGTTTTGATCTG
>DATGQJ010000274.1:0-8176 GCA_035304265.1 Oceanobacillus sp. | reverse complement strand
CCGCATCGGGCACGAAACCGCGACCCTGCGCGACATCGACAAACTGCTCAACCGCGCCATCAACCTGATCTGCGAAGAGTTCGGTTTTTACCACGCGCAGGTGTTTTTGCTGGACGACGTGGGCAAGAACGCCGTGCTGGTTTACAGCTACGGTGAAACCGGGCAAAAACTGCTTGAGCAGAACTTCAAAATTCCGGTTGGGTCTGAATCGGTGATCGGCACGGTGACGGCAACCGGACAGCCCTTGATTATCAACGATACCGCCAAACCAGAGGGGCCACACCGCGTCAACCCGCTGCTGCCGCAAACTCGCGCGGAGATGGCGCTGCCCCTGCAAATCAGCGATCAGATCATCGGCGCGTTGGACATTCAAAGCGTTATCGCCAACAGCTTCCGCGCCGAAGAATTGCGCACATTCCAGCTTCTTGCCGACCAGATCGCACTTGCCATTCAGAACGCGCGTCTGATCCTGCAATCGGAAGAACGTATCGAGCAAATCGACGCGCTCAACCGCCGGTTGACCCGCGCCGCGTGGGAAAACGTGGAAACGCAGGCAAAGGGCGGCATTTATCGCTACGACCTTTTGAAAATAGAGCGTACCGATACCGCGCCAACCTCTGAAACTGCCATGACCGTTCCCATTACCATTCGCGGTGAGGTCATCGGCACGCTGGAAGCACAGCCCGAAGAGCGCGGCTTCTCGGAAAACGACGAGATTATCATGCGGGCGGTTGCTGACCGTGTGGCAATCGCCATCGAAAGCGCCCGCCTGTTTGAACAGACGCAGAACAGTCTTGCCGAAACCTCGACACTGTACGAGTTGAGCCGAAACCTCAACGAAGCGGAGACGTTGGAAGACATCATTCGGGCAGTCGTCGTTTCGGTGATGCCCGATGCCACCGGAGGGCAGATCGGCGTATTCGAGGATTACCCATCTGGCGCGTCGCCGGAGTGGATGGTGATCACTGCTGAATGGGTGCGTGAAGGACAAGATTCAGCCGGAACCCTCTGGAAGGGCATTCGGTTGGGCATTGATGAGCATCCGCTTCTGAAAGCCATGTCCTCGGATCAGGTGACGCTGGTCAACGACATTGACCGTGACAAACGAGTGGATGGTGTGCTGCGCAGTATCTTACATGGCAGCGAAGCACAGGCGATGGTACTCGTCCCCTTCAGCGTGCGTAACATCTGGCGCGGCGTCATCCTCATCGAGTTCCCCCACCCGCGTGAGTTCAGCGAGCGTGAAGGGCGTATCTACGCCGCGCTGATCGATCAGGCGGGTGTTGCGCTCGACAACCGTATGCTGCTCCAGCAGAACGAAATGGCGCTCGCGCAGATTGAGCGTCTGTATTCCGCCAGCCGCATCATCAACCAGTCGCAGACCATGCAAGACCTCGTGCTGGCGGCGGTCACGACCTCGGAAGACGCAGCGTTCAACTTTGAAATCGCCTCTTTTGAAGGTGAATTGGACAGCACTGGATGGCCCACCCGTTTGCGCCTGCAAGCGTATTCACAGGGGGCTGAAGTCGATGAGGCGGACGACGTATATGAGGTCAATATCGAACCGACTTCGCCGCTCCGCGCACGAGAACCGGAAATCGTTCAGGACAGTGGGGTAGAATCGACAGGGATCGCTGCTTACGTGCGTGCCAGAGGCTATCGTTTTGGCGCGGCGTTCCCGATGTTCAGCGGCAATCAGCCTATCGCGCTCTTCTCCATTGTCGCGCCGCAGACAGTCGAACTGACGGAAGATGATTACGATGTCTACCGTGCGCTGACCGGACAGATGAGCACGGTGCTTCAGAACCGCCAACTGCTCGAAGCAACCGAAGATGCGCTGGATGAGACTCGCCGCCTTTATGCCGCGACCCGCGCCATCACCGGCGCATCCAACGCGGAAGGCGTGTATGAGGCTGCCGCCAGCCACCTTGTTACGCCAACCATTCCGGCGCACCAGATTTCGATCCTGATGGCAGGACCTTCGCCCACGCCGGAAGCGCTGTACGTCGAATATGCGTATTTCTGGACCAACAGCGCCGTCGTGAAGGTGCAAATCGGTCAACGCATTGCTTCAGAAGAGATCGCATTTGCCCATCTGACGGAGGGCAATGAAGGGTCGGTGTATTTCGACAACATACGCCGTGACCCGCCGTCTCAGCCCGCTTTGCGCAGCATGTTCGAGCAGAGCGGCACTGGTAGCGCGGTCATCACCAACATTCGCACGCGCCAGCGGTGGTTCGGCGTGTTCATCGTCGAAGCGGAACCGTCCCGGGCTTTCGATGAACAGTATGTGCGCTTCACGCAGGCGCTTGCCGACCAGATGGCACTGGCGCTCGAAAGCTTGCTGCTGTTCCAGGAAGCGCAGGCACAGGCACAGCGAGCGCTGGCGCTCGCGGAAGCTGGACAGCTTGCCACCCGTATCGGCGCGGAATTCGCCCGCAGCATTAGCGAGGTGTTCACGCGAGTCGCCGAAGCCGCCGATTATGACCGCTGGCTGCTGGCACTCGCGGACGATAACGGACGGTTGCAGCGTATCACCTACTTTAACACTGCCCTTGAAGCGCCCGATACCAGCGGCGACTTCTATTATGATCTGCGCAAGGATGAACCCATCGTCGCAGCCTTCCGCACAGATCGCCAGTTGTTGATCAATGAGCCTGCCAGCTATCCGACCTTTGCGAAGGCATCCGAGTCGAAGTTGAAGCAGCTTGGCAAGCAGCTTGTCATGCCTGTGCGCAGCGGTGGACGGGTGATCGGTGTGCTTTCGGTTGGACGTGCCCTCACCGCGCCCGATCTGGACGAAAACGACGAACAGCTTGTGCAAACGCTGGCGGCGCAGGTAGCCGTCGCCGTCGAGAACCGCCGTCTGTTCCTCACGGCGGAAGGCGAGCGCCAGACCTTACGCTCCATTCTGGCAACCCTGCCGACGGGCGTACTCGTGCTCGATCCTCACACGCTCAAGCCGATTCAAAGCAACGAGCAGGCGGAACAACTGCTTGGACACCGGCTTGATCCAGACGCGCCGTTTGAAGTTGCTCGCTACGGCATCTATCGCACAGGGACGAACTCGTACTATCCCGAAGAGGACATGCCGATTTATCATGCGGCACGAGACCGCCAGCAGGCATCCAGCGACGACATCGCGGTTGTTCAGGAAAATGGTGAGGAAATCGACCTGCTGATGAACGCCGCACCGATTTTGGATGCGTCGGGCGAAGTCAATGCCATCATCGTCGCGTTTCAGGACATCACCGCCCTGCGCAGCCTCGAAAACTCGCTGCAACAGAACCTGCGCGAAACGATTGCCCTTTATGAAACGACCCGAACGTTGTCTGAGGCGGAAGAAGCCGACAACGTGTTGGACGAGATTTTCACTCAATTCGTCGTGTTGGAACCGAGCGACTTCTACATCGTGCTGCTGGACGATAGTGGAGAAGGCGCTCGCGTCGTCCGCTCATTGAGCGGGGTTGAGGGCGACTTCCCGCTTCCCGGTGACATGCTCGATGCGCATGAGTCGCTGTTTGTGGGCGATCTATCCGAATCCACGTTGGACGCCAACGCGATTAAACGGTTGAACGAGTATAACGTCACTGCCTATGCCTCCATGCCGATGAATTCGCGTTCCCGCGCATTCCCTCTGGGCTGGTTGGTGCTAACCTTCGATACCCCGCAGGATTTCAATCCGGAGCGTGCTCAGTTCTTGAACACGCTCACTGAAACCGCCGCTGTTGCGCTGGACAACCGCTATCTGTTCCGCAGCACCGAAGAGGCGCTGAAAGAAACCGCCGCGCTCTACAAGGCGACGACGGACATCAGCCGCGTGCGCTCGACGGAAGAACTTAGCACCGCCCTGCAAGATGCGCTCAACGCGCTTTCGCCCGATATATATGCGGCATATGTGAACATGGATGGCTCGCTGGTTGAGCTATTCAATATCGATCTGGATGCAGCGCCCGCGCCGTTTGCCCGGATGATCGAAGAGCATAAGTTGTTTCAGGGACAAAGCGCCGTCTATCTGGAAGACCTGCGCAGCATCACACAGCCCACGCCGTTCGAGCGCGATTTGCTGGCACAGGGCAACATTCGTGCATTCGGGATGGTGCTGCTCCGTGTGCAAAACCTGCCTGCTGGTTGCCTGATCGTCGCTTATCACCATCAGCGCCACTTCTCTGCCGGTGATGCGCGTTATTTGAGTGCCGTTGCCGACAGTACCTCGGTGGTGGTCGATAACATCTTCCTGCTGGAGCAAATCCAATCGGCGCTGCAAGAGACCAGTGCGCTCTATCAGGCAAGTCGTGCGCTGAGTGACGCAGATACCCCAGAGTTGGTTCTGAACGTCATGACGACCTTCTTGACAGAGCGTCCCATCAGCGTGGCTTTCCTTGCGCTGTTGAACACCAACGACTGGCACAAAGAGGGTGCAGCGGTGGAGGTTGTCGCAAGCTGGCAGCCCGAAGAAGATGCGTTGAATCTACAGGGTATCACCCTCACAGCCGAACAGTATCCCGCGTGGGAACTTCTGGCATCGCCGGAAGTGCTCACGATTGACGACGTGACCACGGCGGAATTATCGCCGCTGGCAATGGCGGGTCTTGAAAGTCTCGGACTGCGCTCGGTGAGTATCCTTCCGCTTCGTGTACCCGCAAATGCGTTGGGCGCTATCGTGCTGGGTGGGACGGAGCCTTACGAACATACAGACCGTGACATCCGAGTTTACCGTCAATTTGCCGAGCAGGTTTCGCTCCGTCTGGAAGCCGCCCGTCTGCTCCGCCAGACTGAACGCCGCGCTGGACAGCTTGCCACATCCGCCGAAGTCAGCCAGATCGCAAGCTCGATTCTGGAACTCGACCAACTGATGCCGCGTATCGTGGACGTGATCAAGGAGTCATTCGGTTACGATCACGCGCAAATTTTCCTGATGGACGAAAACGACGATTATGCCGAACTCCGCGCCAGCACGGGCGAAGCCGGACAACAGCTTTTGTCCATCAAGCACCGCCTGCAAAAAGGCTCTCGCAGCGTGATCGGACAGGTGACGGCAACCGGATTGCCTGTAATCGCCGCTGATACACAGGACGCGCGAGTAATTCACCGTCCAAACCCGTATCTGCCCAACACGCGCTCGGAAATGGCGATCCCGCTCATCCTGAAGGACAAGATCGTCGGGGCGCTGGACGTGCAGTCCAACCAAGCCAACAGGTTTGACGAGGACGACGTGGCAGTGTTGACCACGCTCGCTTCTCAGATTTCCGTCGCCATCAACAACGCACAGTTGTACGAGCAGTCCCAACGCCGCGCCGATGAAATGACCTTCCTCTTTAACGTGACGACGGAGGCTGCCGCATCCACAACGCTGCTCGACGCATTGCAGAAAGTCGCCGATGCACTGCGCGAACGACTAAAGGCGCTTTCGGTGATCATGTACTTGCCCGAAACCTACATGGACCCGAACGAGAATATCATCGTCAGGTTGCGTCCGGTGGCGCTTGCCGGTACTGACCAACCGCTGTCCGAGCTTTCGGAAGTGCCGTTGGATGCGCCAAACAACTTGCTCGCGGTGACCGCGACCCAAAGCCACCCGAAAATTCTGAATAATCTTGCCAATGAGCCAAACTACCTGCCGGTTGTGGCGGATGCACGCTCTGCCATTATCGTGCCGATGACGGCTGGCGGTCAGTTGATTGCGTTGGTTGCTGCCGAAAGCGCATTGGTCGGCGCTTACAACGAAGACGCGCAGACGCTGATGCTCACGCTCTCCGGTACGCTCTCCGCCATCGTGCAGAACCAGCAGCTTCTCGAACAGGTGCAGCGCACCAACGAGCAGCTCCGCGAGCTTGACCGCCTCAAGAGCGACTTCCTTGCGAACATGAGCCATGAGCTTCGCACGCCGCTCAACTCGATCATCGGTTTCAGCCGCGTGATCCTGAAAGGCATCGACGGACCGCTGACCGAAATGCAGGAACAAGACCTCTCTACCATCTACAACAGCGGTTTGCACCTGCTCAACCTCATCAACGACATCCTCGATCAGGCGAAGATTGCCGCCGGAAAGATGGACTTGCAGGTCGATTACTTCGAGATGAAGAGCGTGATCGACGGCGTGCGTTCTATCGGTATCGGTCTGGTCAAAGACAAGCCGATTGACATCTACCTCGACATCGCGCCCGGACTTGGCAATGCCTACGGTGACGAGTTCCGCACCCGTCAGGTGCTGCTCAATCTGGTTTCCAACGCTGCCAAGTTCACCCGCGAAGGATCGATCACCATTCGTAGCTATCCGGTTCAGGATGAAGAAACCGGACGGCTGATGATCCGCACCGACGTGATCGACACGGGTATTGGTATCGAAGAAAAGGATATTCCGCTGTTGTTCGAGGCGTTCCGTCAGGTGGACTCGTCGCTGACGCGCACGGTTGGCGGTACGGGGTTGGGCTTGCCCATCGCCAAGTCGCTCATCGAAATGCAGGGCGGCAAGATGCTGGTCACATCGGAAGTCGGCGTTGGTTCGACCTTCAGCATCCTGATGCCTACCGAGCCACCTGAAGAGGAAGCAGAAGGCAAAAAGAAGAAGCCGACGGGCGAACTGCCAGAACTTGAGCCGTTGAACTCGCCGACCAACGGCAAGGAAGACACGGGCATCTTCGGGAAGACCAACGAAACCACCGAAGCCCCTGCCGCGCGGATGCACGTCCAGCACGTCAAGCGGCAAATCCTGCTGATCGAAGACAATCCCGATATGGTCGATCAGTTCCGACGCACCTTGCAGCGTGAAGGCTTCGACATCTTCAACGCTTCTATCCCGCTGGAAGCCGAAGCCATGGCAAGCGGCTTGCACCCGACGTTGATCATCATGGATGTCAACTTCAGCGATGGCGCGGGCTGGGAAATTCTGGAACGGCTCAAGCGTCGCGAGGATACCATCGACATTCCGGTGATCGTCGTTTCGCTCAGTCAGGAAGAAGAGCGGGCGATGGAGCTTGGGGTCCATAAGTTCATTCGCCGTCCGTTCATGCCCGATGAACTGGTGAAAGCGGTGCTGGACGCCGAGCGCGAGAGCCGCGTCGAGCGCATTTTGATCATCGACGACCAGCCGGAAAGCGTGCGCCTGCTGCAACAAATGCTCGACGAGCAGGGCAAATTCCGCGTGTTCAGTGCCACCAATGGTATGGAAGGCATCGCCATGGTCGCACGCCGCCGTCCCAACCTCATCATCCTCGACCTGCGAATGCCGGAGATGGACGGTTTTCAGGTGATTCGTGAACTGAAGAATAACCCTGAAACCGCCACTATCCCCATCATTGTCGTCACAGGTGACACACTGAACGAAGAAGAAATGACCCAACTCAGCAACATGCGTGTGCTCTACAAACTGGAGATGGATACTGAACGCTATCGTCAGGTGTTGGAAGAAATCGGAGTCAAGCAGAACGGCGGCATAGGGAATGGCTAGCTGCAAGCCTATTACAATCTTGAAGCAAGTCCCCTGTTGGTGGGGAAAGCCGTTTCATGTCGAGAGGTTAAGCGGTATTATGGTCGGGGCGCATACACTGCGCCCCTGATTCTGTAGGAAAACACGGTTGTCTGAAGTGGCAACCAATGGAGAACGTGAAAGCGTGACTAGTGTAACTGAGACAAAGCATATCGAACTGGAATGTATCAACTGCCGCACGCGGGTAGCGCTGGACAAGACCATGACCGGCTGCCCGACTTGCGGGGAAGTGATCCTCGAAGCCCGTTACGAATTAAGCAAAATCGACGTTGCTGAATGGTTGATCGAAATTCGCCGTCGCCCACACACATTATGGCGTTATCATGAAGTGCTCCCGCTCTATGATACCGGCAACATTGTCACCCTCGGCGAAGGCGGCACCCCCCTCGTCAAATCCCATGCGCTGGCGGCGAATCTGGGTTTGAAGCACCTCTATCTCAAAGATGAGCGACAGGGACCAACAGCCAGCTTCAAGGATCGTCAGGCATCGGTGGCGATTTCCGCGCTGCGCGAGATGGGCGTAGACGCAGTGGTGGTCGCCAGCACCGGAAACGTCGCCATCTCTTATGCGGCGTATGGAGCGCGTGCGGGCATCAAATTGTGGGCATTCTTCCCCAGTCTGACGCCCAACGACAAAATGCGTGAGGCGGCGCTTTACGGCGCGGAAGTGATCAAGATCACCGGCAC
>DATGQJ010000273.1:0-4731 GCA_035304265.1 Oceanobacillus sp. | reverse complement strand
GCCGCATAGAGCCGCAGGACTCTGGCTTCCTCTTCATCAATCTGTTTCAGTGCCCGTTCAATCTCGGTACGTTCATCCGGGCGGAGCCGTCCGAGTTTGTCAGCAACCTCGTTGATATAGTAGTCACGGATGAGAGGGATTAACGCATCATTGACCTGAACCTGTTGGAGGTGGGAAGAAAGCTGACTTTCAACCTCTGAACAGAGAAAATGAATGGGGTGACGATCTAATCGGTAATGCGCTGTACCCCCGCCTGAGCGTCCAGGGTTGGAAGTTGAGCCAGTCAGCCGGTAGAGTTTGTCACCCGGTTGGGTTGGATCGAGCGGTGACGCGGATAGAAAGATCAGCTTTTTTAACAGGTAATCATGTCGGCGTTTGGCGTATTTGTGCCTTGACCGCTTTGCCAGGATTTCCAGCCCTTGCTCAAATTCCTGAGTCGAAACCAATGGTTCCCAGTCACCGCGCAGTGTTTTCGGGAGAATGCCCAGTTCTTCGTTGACAATCCAGCCTGCATACGCCCAGTTGTGGAAGCTGTACGCCATTGAGTTGTAGTTGGCTTTGCGTTTGCCATTGGCTTTCACCTCAACAAAAGGACGACCACTGCGATAGCGATACCCACGAGCGTGCAGTTCTTCGGCGATTTCAGCCAGGGTGAAACGATCTTCGAGCAGCAAATCCCACGCCAGTCGCCAGATCGGAGCACGTTCAGGGTCGGGTTCAATATGATGGGTGCGTCGTGCATAAGTCTTACGATGGGGCTGCTCATCTTCCACACTGATATATCCATCAGGCGCACGCCCGATGTAGCCACCGTTCTCACGTTTAGCGTCAACAGCCCCTTTGATTCGCAGGCTGGTCATCATGCTCTCGCGTCGCGCCAGCGTAAACGAAAGAGCGACAATCACACGGTCATCAGGTGACATCGGATCAAGATCAGGCTGGTTAGCAAAACGTACTGATACACCAAATTCATCCAGTTCATCAATCGCACGCAATGCTTCAGTGTCATTGCGCCCAAAACGGTCAGCACGTTCGACAATCACATGCGAGAACCGTCCCATCCTGGCATCTTCCAGCATTCGCTGGTATCCAGTGCGCCGAGGGGTACGTCCAGTTAGTAAGTCGATGTACTCATCAATGACTGGCAAATCCGAGCGATCTAGAACGGATTTCTGGATAAGATAACGTTGACGCGCCTGAGATGCTTCAGGATTTTGGGCTTCTTCATCGCTGGTACGCAGGTAAACCGCCCATCCTGCCGCAGGCATAATCGCATTTTTCTTTCTCGAACGCGCCATAAATGTTTTCATCCCTTCCATTTCTGGACACCTTACACCCGATTTCTAATTCTGTGTTTTTGCGGGTGTTTTTCGTGTAGATTTAACAGGTGATTCTTGCCCGGATTTTGCCAGCAACTCGGCAACAATCATCACCCGTTTGAACAGTTCTTTGGCTTTCATAGCTGTGTTTTCAGAAGAATTAGCTATCTCCTCAACGGCTATGTCAGATGTTTGAGGCGTTGATCTAGATTGCATTGTGTTGCCAACTCCTTTTCAATCCATGTGTAGACATCACCGCCTTTGAGGTAGAACTCGGTGATATCCTTGCCCTGTGGTACTTGAATGGAGCGAAAGCGCTTCGAGAGGGAGAGTAGACGGTTCGCGCCTTTTTCCCCGGCTGCATCACGGTCATAGGCAACTAGAATAGTATGACAGTGCGTGAGTTCGGCGTACCAGCGCGAACTGAGGATCGCGGTGGCGCTGCTCAAAGTCACTGGTGCGATCAGGCTACCCACTTCCTGCCGCGCCAGCAGCGCATCAAACTCGCCTTCGCAGAATAAGGCTATTTCTCGATCTGCCACTTGGTCAGCACCGTACAAGCCGTTGACGTTGCCCCCTTTGATCTGCTGGTATTTCGGCGTGCCATAAGCCCGGCGGACTTTCACAGCCCATAACGCACTCGACGCAAACCAGGGGATGGTAATGCCGCAGGGGACATCCATGCCTTCCATCACTCGCCAACTGCGAAAGTCGCCCGGCACATAACCCAACCGTGCGGCGCGAATAGTGCGGGTCGTCAAACCTCTGCCAGTAAGGTAATTCAATGCTGGCTCACCCAATTCCGACCAGAGTGTTTCCTCTGCCTGGCTAACAATGTGTTCTGCCCGGTGCTGCCAGTCCCATTCCGGTGGTTCGGAAGGGGATTTCAGGCATTTGCGCCCGACAGGGCTGATGTCTTCTACCCGCTCGCCCAGCACTCGTAGTGCCTCGACAAAACTCAGGCGACGATAATTGGTGAGCCAGTCCAACGCATCACCACTGGTATCGCAGGCTCCAAAGCAGCGGTAGCCGTTCGCCCACACCGCCAGACTGAAACCCTTCTGCTCATTGTGGAAGGGACACTTCCATAAATAAGCCCGTCCGCCGCGCAGCGGAGCTGGTCCCAAATCCTGCTCAACCAGGCGACGCAGGTCACAGTGTTCCTTTAACTGTTGTGTATCGACCATCGTTATCTCCGCTATTTTTGTCACGCCTGTGACAAAAGCCAAAATGACAAAATTCGATTTATGTCGCAGCCGTGACAGAATCCGCATCGATCAGTTCGTATTTCTCCGGGGGACGACCCCGCCCGCTGTAAGCGTTCTGAACACGGATCACCCGTCCATCATCTTCCAGTGCCTTGAGGGTTTCCAGCACGGTCTTGCGCGGCGCTCGCAAGGTGCGGTACAAATCCCGTACCGTCGCGCTGCCACCGCAGGCTTTGAGCAGGCTCAACACCCGGTTTTCGAGTCGTCCTTCTTCGTTCTCGCCTAAATCCGCCAACAGGCGGTGAGCAGAAGCCCGCCAGTCTTCGACGATCTGCTGCGCCCGATACCAGTGCGCGGCTGTCACCTTCAGATGCGTCAGTCCGCCGTCTTCATCCGCCCAGTCCATCGCCGCCAGCAGCGTCGCCACCTTAATCGCCTGCACATGCAAGCGTCCGTAAACGGCACGAAGGCGGTCATCCAATGACGAGCTTGGTGCGGTCATCGCCCGCAGTGCCTGTTCGTAGGCATGGCAGGCAGTCCAGATGTCCGCCGAGAGCGACCATGCTTCCGCTGTTTTCTTCTCACCGAGCGCATCGGGCAGGGGTGGTTCTGGCAGACGCTCATGCAGCCGCCGCAGACGATTTGCCAGTTCAGTCGGTGTCTGGCTGTCTTTCGGCGCAGCCCTTTCCTTATAGTCCGGTTCCGGCGTGAGCAGACCAAAGCGGGCAAGATTGCCATTGAACCAGTCAGAGGAGGACAATGCAGACGACAGTTCGGCGGGCGTCGCCGCACCCAGAATGGACAGTGCCGCATCACGGATCACCACCAGTCCCTTATTGTTGGTATTGCTGTCCAGATAGGGTGGGCAGTCGTAGAGGGTCATGATGAGTTCTTTCAAACCCGCCATGTAATCCCGACCCATCGACTTGAACAGCCCGGAAAGCTCGTCGCGGAGCAGCCCACGCTGCGCGGCATAACGGTTGCCCTTTTCCAATCGCGCCCGATCCAACTGCGGAATGTCAGCAAAGTTGGGTGGAAGAATGCCGCCCAGCATCGACATGAAGTTCTCTGGCGATCCCGGCTGGGGCATGAGCATGTGCGGGATTGCCAGACGCGCCACTTCCGAAGCAAGGCTCAAGCCCGCTGACTTGCGGTAGTAGGTCGAGACGGCGACCACCATCAGATACAGGTTGGGGAAAACCTGCTGCCGCCAGGGAGTATGAATGTAGAGTCTGCGTCCCACGGCAATAGCAGCCAAATACAGACCGGCACCCAGATGGAATGCCAGCGGTGTTTCATTAGCGGCGCTGCCTGCCCAACGGATGTAGTCATTCAGCCATTTTCCGACACCGGCTGCCTGTTGAAGCTGGGCATCGGTCAGTTTTGCCGATGCGGGCAGTTCCGGCACGATATTGAGATCGGCGACACGCTGCGGCAGCGGTGGGGGCGAAGCATTTGGATCTACCGCCAGTACCTCCCGTAAGAGTTCCTGCCCTAGTACCTTCCGCAAAAAGCGCAGGTCATCTGGTACATTCGGGTCAAGATGCGCTAGCAGCAGTCCGACAGCAGGACTGAGGTGTAGTCCGTCCCAGGACATGCCCACCAGCGCCCGTGCCAGTCCATAAGCATCCTGCGGTGAAAGCGTGAAGTTCATGGTCATAACGCTTCACGCTCCGGCACTGCAAAGGGCTGTCCACGCCGCTCTTCCTCGGCATCAATCGCCTGACAGACCAAAGCAAAGACGAGATTGGCGAGGGTACGGTGTTCTTCACGTGCCCACAGCGCCAGTTTGCGCCGCACTTCCGGGGTTAGTCGGAAGGCAATCCGCTCAGATAACACCTCATCGTACATCGCTGCATCCTTTCGTTACACGAATGAACACAGGATAGGCGAAAATATAGAACTTGTGTGCGAGAAAATTGGACATTTCAGACGGGAAATTTCACAGTGGGTCGGGAAATTTCACGGTGGGTCGGAAAAATGGACATCCAAATCGGGAATTTTGGACATTTGCTATTAATTAAACCGATTTCCTACAGCCTTCGTACTCCTTTTGAACTGCTTTTTCTTTGCATCGTTTGGAATTTGTAATATCATGGAAAATTGATGGGTAGAACATGCGTTCATTATTTTTGACGGTCGTGGTTGCAAAGTACGTGATGGTGGATAAAAATCTGCCGGATGATCGAAGAGACCTTGACCTA